>JAQGJH010000059.1 GCA_028290705.1 Hyphomicrobiales bacterium | reverse complement strand
CGAGGCGGGCTCGTTTGATCAGATTGCGATCAAAGACGGGGTCGAACGTCGGTACGTCTTCGCCAAGGTTGGCGACTATCCCTTGGTCTTTAGCATTGGATTGGCCTTCAAAGACATCTTGGCCGATTGGAGCGGTAAAGCGCTCACCTTCCTAATGTTGGGAGCCGCGCTCTATGGCAGCATGTTTCTGCTGGCCTACCATCTAGCACGTGAGTCGCGTCAGCGTTTGTCGGCTGAGAAGCAGGTCTCCGAGAATGCGCTTCGATTTGCAAAACTGGCTGAAAACTCACGGGATGGGATTGTGATACGGAATGCCTGGGGAAAGCGTACATACGCCTCGCCGCGCTTTTTCGAAATGCTTGGCCGGAGTGATTTGGAAGTGGGGACTAAGCCATTGTCCGAATTCTCTCATCCCGACACGCGAGATCGACCACGGCGGACCTTACGCGAGCTACGCCTCGGTGCAGAAAGCGTCACCGAGCTGCTTCATTGCCTTCGCTCAGATGGATCCAGCATCTGGCTGGAGGCCATCTCAACCGCAGTTCGCGGCAAAGATCACGAGCTTCTGGAAATCGTCACAAACCTCCGTGATGTGACCACCCAAAAAATTGACAGGGATCGAGCTGATGAGCTCAGAGCGCGCCTGGAAGCCGACGTCTTGACCGACAGCCTCACGGGCATCCCAAATAGACGCGCCTTCGACATAGCCGTGGAACGTCTCAGCAGGTCAGGGAAGCCTTCGGCAATTCTGATGATCGACGTCGATCATTTCAAGGCTTTCAACGACGCCTTCGGACATTTGGCAGGCGACCGAGCCTTGAGTGCCATAGGTGCGAGCTTGCTGACGAGCGTGCGGCGGAGTGGCGATATGGTGGCACGGTTTGGGGGGGAAGAATTTGCCGTTCTGCTGAATGACGTGACCGCCAGAGAAGCCGAGCGGGTCGCCGAAGCTCTCCTCCGGAAAGTACAAGATCTAAGGATCGAGTATCCTGAACAGCTAGGCGGAAACGTCTCGGTCAGTGTTGGTCTCTTCGCAGCAACTGTCGCCGATGCAGCTGCCGCCCTAAGCAAAGCCGATGAAGCGCTGTATGAGGCCAAGCGAACTGGTCGAAACCGCGTCGTGGTTTTTCGTGAACAAGACATCCGGCCTGTTGTTCATGCAAGCCTGCAGGCGATGGCCTAGGCTGCATTGAGCTCACGTGGCAAGCCCGGTTCCGCCGGCATGTCGAGCGCTAAAGCGGCGGCTTGAATTGCATTGCACGGAGCAATGATCCCGTAAAAACCGAAGCGACCGAACGGCGTTTTGCATGTTTCCGCTTCGCATTTTTCAAGGCGAGCACGATCATGCAATTCTCAGCCGATGCCTCGGAGCCGCCACTCAAGTCGCGCAAGCTGAGATGATGGTTCGGCGGGTTCGGTCTTTGTCTGAGCCTAGTGGTCTTCGCTTTCTGCACACGTGCTCGGGCGGAACATCGGCCGCGGCGGACCGAGCGGCGAGAGCTCACGGCGTTCCTTGTAGGTGTCGCAGAACGGCCGGCTCGGAATCTTTTTCTGCTCAGGCGGACGGATGCCGAGGTGCCGTTTTTTCTGCGCCTTGGCTTTCGCGATCCGCCGAAGATCGGCGGCGGTCTTGAGGCCGGCGCAGCGGATGTGCGCAGGCCCCCGATTGTCGAGTTCATTGCCGCCGCCGAGGCCGAGCGGGCGAATATGCTCGTCGATCCAGTTGGCGCCAATGATCCGATTGCCACACAGGCAGCAGAGCCCCTTGTGCGCCTCGAACAATTTCAGCCGCTGGGTCGGGCTCAGCGGCTTGCGGGGATGCGTTCCGAGGTCGCTCACGTGATCCTCCAAAATAGACACTGTCGAGCCGCGAGGCCTCTGCGGCGAGCCAAGGCGAGGGCGGTGGGCCGCGCCGGAGCGCCTGGCCAAAACGGCCCCACCAGGGCCAGTGGCCCCCGGGATCGCCTCCTTCGACGGGCCGTGCCCATGGTCGGGGCCAATGGCCCCGGGGCTTGCTCGAGAGCGGGCGGCGCCGCGTCAGCCTGGCGGGGCCGATGGCCCCAGGGGCCGCCGCCATGGCTTCCCCGGCGTCGTCCAGTGGCCAGGCGGCGTCCGTTGAAGGCTGATGGGGCCAGCGGCCCACCCGGGCCACTGGCCCGCGAGCCCCTTCCGGCGGCCGCCGAACCTCGCGCCCGGGGCGGCGATTGTGGCGATGGCCAGCGAAAGGGCCACGGGCCCACCCACCGGCCTTGCGTGCGACACGTCCACTCTGTCGTCCGTCGGCGGGCGAGCATGATCAGGCCGCCGCGATCAGGCGAATGTGCGATGCCAGGGACGCCTGCCGCGCATCCAACTCGCCCAAGAACGCCACGACATCCTCGCGCAGGGCTGCAATCCGCGCCTCATCGCGCGCCACGCGCCGGATGATGAGGCGCAGTTCTGCACTGAGACGCGGATCGTAGGAGACGAAATCGCACCACGCCCGGCCGGTGCACGCCATCTGCCACTGCATCTGGGCGAGATATTTGTCCGGGACGGCGCCGCCCATGACGATGTCCAGATGGGTCGCCGTCTGCGGACATTTAATTTCCACCAGTCCGACTTCGCCGACCAGTCCGTCGGGGCTGGCGCCGCTCATGGAGATCGTCGGATGCGGCACGAAGCCGACCGCCGTGACATCGAGGTTCATCTCGAACGCGTAGGCGCGGCGCGCCTCAGGCTCGACATCGAGACCCCATTGCATGGCGGCGTGGCTATAGGATTGCTGCAGCTGGCCCGTCAGCCGTTCGGCCAGCAATTGCGCCATGTAATGGCCTCGCGCCGCACTCCAGCCGACCCGGGTGCGCGCCACCACGTCGCCCACCCGCGACGCCGTGACCTTGCCAAGGCGAGCGGCCCGCCAGGCGAAACTGCCCTGCAGAAGATCGCTCACGCCGGCCTCCTGCGTCCAAAGCCTGCCAAAACATCTTGCGCCAGACCGAGCTTCTCGGCGGGCAGGTCGGCGAGGCTGGCGACCCCCAGATAGGCGGCGAGGCGCGACTCGTCGGCGCCAACGGCGGCGACCCGCTGGCGCAATTCGTCGGCCTGCGCCGGTTCAATGGCGGAGAAGGTGGCGGCCGCCTGGGCGTCATCATCCGCTCCCCGGCTCGTCACATTGAGCAAGGCTTGGGCGACGTAGCGTTTGCCGTAAGAGGTCGACGACCCGACCGCCTGAACGGCGTTCTTGCAGCCCGAAAGGTCGAGAGGCAGCGACAGGCTGGTCTCTTCCGCATGTCCCCCCTTGTGCAGCAGGATCCCCGTAACCGTGACCCGCGCAGCCTCGGAACACGTGCGGAAGGACAAGGAGAACCCGTGTTTCGCCAGCAGCGGCCGGACGGCCTCGTTGATGTCTTCCCAGAGGGCGTACCGCCACTGAACCCGGCCGTCGTCGTCGGCGATCTCGCCGCGCTCGGCGATGACCGGCAGCTCAGGCTGCAGGGCTGCCAGGGCGCGCGCGAAAGCCGACTGCGCGCCACGGGCGCGCGCCCGCTCATGCAGTTCGATCAGTCGGTCTAGTTTTTCAGGTGGGGCCTGCGGGTCGGCCACCGTCTCGGCAATCCAGCGCAGAAGCGCCCCATCGAGGCCTCCGCGGCCAGGCGACGCCGATCGCCGCCGCGACGCAGGCGTCTTGCTTGTCGGCGGATGAGCCTGCCCCTCCGGGCGCGAAGACTTGCCGCGGCGGCCAAGGTTTGGAGGTGAGGCGTCGGCGTCGCGTGGCTCCGCCGCACGGAGTGATTGAGGGCTGTCGTTTGCGATGGTCATGCGATCCTCCAATGGGAGGATGCGGGCCCGATCATTTGCCCGTCGGGGCCGCATCCTGCTTGACGCAGAAGCCACCGTGTCCGGGTCGGATCGGTTGGCGACAGGCGCGAACGCCTGTCTCTTGATGCAGGTCGAATTATAGCAAAGTCACTGCGGCGCGCAAGCAATTCGTGGGTCCGAGCGTCAGGACGGTCACGTGTCGTCAACACATGCGCGGCCGCTTTTTTGGCCGCAGCTCGCCGCGGCGGGCGTTCAGCTCTCCGCCGGCTTGGTCGGCTTCGGCGGCCGACCGATCCGCTCGACGATCAGATCGCAGATCGTCTGCAGATGCGCGATGTCCTCGTCGATCACCATGCGGACTTCCCTTTTTCGGCTCTTGCGCCGCTCCTCCTTCAGCGTGAGGATTTCCGCCTCCATGGCCAGCAACTCGCCGTGGATCCTGTCCTTTTCCGCTATCTGCTCCGCCGTCGCCGGACCCTTGAAGGTCACCGTCCCGGCGACCCAGTCGAGAACGATGTCGTCGGGATGCGGCACCGGATCGGGCAGGTCCTCTCCGCTGCTCTTGCGCCGCTCCAATTCCTCCCACCAGAAGCGCTGATATTCATTGGCTTCCTTGAGAAGCTCGAATTGCTCGTCCCTGACACGTTCCTCAACCTGGTGGGTCAAGGTGAGGATGAGGCGCGCGGATCCGATCTTCCCATTCGCGGCGTCGCACAGCAGACGCCGGATCGCGGCCTGTTTGGCTGGCAGCATCAAGGTTTCCCCTTTGCCGTCGCTGAAGGGCACCTCCCGATTGCCCTCCGCCATGAGCATGTCGCTCAAGGTGGACCCCAAAATATTGGTCGGCCTGTTGCGCGCCCCTTTGGGTCGCCCCGCGGGATTGCCGGACTGACCAGGTTGGAAGCGGGAGGCAATGGGCGGCGACCCGTAGCCGACAGCATGTGCGTCACCCCCTGTGGGCGACGAATCCGCCGTCTCTGCCTCTCCATTGCGCCGCCTGGCCTGCCAGGTCGCAAATCGTTCGGCGTCTCTCTGCCGCCGCTCTCTTGTCCGCCAGTCGTCGCCACCATGGGCCATGCTGATGATCTCCCGCACGCGAAATCGCGGCGCCGGGGCGCCGTCGTGGAATGTGCTTCGACAATGGGCGATCTCACCTCCCCAAGGAGACAGTCCGCGTGATCTCGCGCCCGCCGAGACGAACTCGACGCGGCCGCCCTGGCGGCCGGCGCGATCTTCCATTGCTGACCAGACTCAATGGGTTGCAACCTCAACCCGCCGGGGGGATCGGTTGCCCGCATCGGATGAAGCCCGATAAGAGATTGGCGGTCGCCCTGGCGTCCGCCCGCACCTCGATGCGATGCCGAGAAATCTAAGCGCACTTCGACGTCAGCGCAAGTGGCTTGCCGCCACGTCCCGAAGATGAGAATGTAAAAAGTCACTGCCGCGCAGGGGTTTAGTGATGCTTAACTCACCCCGTGAGGTCGCATGTGCAGCCGAATGGCGACGTTGAAATGTACGGATCTGCAGAGATGGCTCACGTTCGACGCCGCCCCGCTCGCGCGTGGAGTGGCAACTGCGCGGAGTTGGCCGGAGCCGGCGATAATCCCTGTAAATTCCCTGTTTCCCGCGCCGTTGGACCGGATGGAAGCATGCCGCACGCCGCCAGTTTGGCAGAACGAAGCCAATCATGATTGCGGCGCGCGGCGGCGCCACCATCCATCGCAACGAAACAGACAACCGGGAGCGGCCATCAATCGTGACCTAAGGGCAGGGGCGTACCCTCGGCTGGAGAAGCCGAACAGGATCTCCGATCCCTATGAAGGTCCATATGCACAGGATCGCACAGGGGGTGCCCGGGAGGTCGGCAGGCAAGAAGCCCCGGTGAGGCAAGAAGCCCCGGCGCCGTTCCGGCGTCGCCGGGGCTTCAAGCATTGGAGACCGGCCATGCGAGCCGGATCTTCATCGTGCCAGAACCTGCTTCTCTTGCAAGCAGAGCGCTGTCATGCGTCACATAGGGTACGCACCGGCTCGTCGAAGAGGCAGCCATGAAGTGAATTCCCGCGGTCGACATGATGGACTCCATCAAAACACCCCGATCGCACGTCAGCCTTGTCGGTGGGCAAGAATTTGCGTCGCCGGCTGTTCAGGAGATCGCGCCGATGAAACCATGGCCCGCAATGCTCGCAACGCTCGCGATGATCTCCGCGGCAGGCACCCAGGACTTGGGCGCGGAGGACTTGGGCGCGGAGGGACAACCGCAGCAGG
>JAQGJH010000055.1 GCA_028290705.1 Hyphomicrobiales bacterium | reverse complement strand
CGTCAACAATGTTGCCATTTCCGACAACAAGCACATGCTCGACATCACCACCGAGGAGTGGAACCGCACCATCGCGATCACGCTCACGGCGCCGTTCCTGTTTGGCAAGCACGCCGCCAAGGCGATGGTCGACAAGGGCGTCAAGGGCGCGATCGTCAACGTCTCCTCGACCTCGGGCTATTATGGGCGCGATCGCGCCATCGGCTACACAACCGCCAAGGGCGCCATCGTTAACATGACGCGCTCGATGGCGATTCAGCTCGCGCCCCACAACATCCGCGTCAACAGCGTGGTGCCCAACAAGATCGGCTCCCCGGTCGGCAAGGCCGAGTTCGATCCGACCCGCCCCGTCGTCAACCTGCGCAAGCGCCCGGGCATTCCGATCGATCTCGCGCGCGCGATCCTGTTCCTCGTGTCCGACGACTCGGACTTCATCGTCGGCACGGATCTGTTCGTCGACGGCGGCTGCTCCGCACTCATGCCCGGCAACGAGTGAGGGGCGAGCTTCGCTCCCGGGGAATCACGGGTTATAAGAAGGCGAGCCTGGTCAACCAGCCACCACGACATTCCCCCGGGAGCGAACGCCCATGTGCACGTCCATCCTCGATGATCCCGCAGCCCTGGCAGAAACCATCGCGGATGCCGACGTCGCTTCCTCACCCGCCGACGGAAAACTGATCGACGATCTCGTCACCGCCAATCGCATCCTGTTCCGGGAGGGCGTGCTCGACGCGTTCGGCCACGTCAGCGTCCGCCACGACAAACACCCCGATCGCTTCCTGCTCGCCCGCAACATGGCGCCGGCGCTCGTCACGCGCGACGACATCGTCACCTTCGACTACGACGGGCGCGCGCTCGATGCGAATGGCCGCGGCGTCTATCTCGAGCGCTTCATCCATGCGGAGATCTACCGCGCCCGTCCTGACGTCATGGCGGTCGTACACAGCCACTCGGCCTCCGTCGTGCCGTTCGGCATCGTCCAGGGCCTGCCCTTCCGCGCCGTCTGTCACATGGGCGGCTTCATCGGAATCTGCGCGCCGGTCTTCGAAATTCGCGACGTCGCCGGCGACGAGACCGACCTGCTCATCCGCAACGGCACGCTGGGCGCGGCGCTCGCGAAGTCGCTCGGCGACGGCAATGTCGTGCTGATGCGCGGACACGGGTCGACGGTCGTGGGCGACCGCCTGCGCCAGGTGGTGTTTCGCGCCGTCTACACGGAGACCAATGCCAAGCTTCAGTCAGAAGCGCTGCGCCTCGGCCCGATCACCTATCTGTCCGCCGGCGAGGCGCGCACCACGGCGCGCGTGATCGACATGCAGGTGGATCGCGCCTGGGATCTGTGGAAGATGCAGACCGAAGGCAAGGTCTGAAAAAAGCACGACAGGATTCGGGAGCGATTCATGCGTATCTGCAGGTTCGACGGAAACAGGTTCGGTCTCGTGCAGGGAGACGAGGTGCGCGACGTGACCGCCGCCTTCGCGTCGCTGCCGCAGCACGCCTATCCGTTTCCCCGCACCGACCTGATGATCGAGAACCTCGCGACGCTGCGGCCGGCCATTGAGGCCGCGGCGCGCGACGTCAAGCCCGTGGCGCTCGCCAGCCTCACGCTGCAGAGCCCCATCGCAAATCCCGGCAAGATCGTCGCCGCGCCGGTGAACTACAAGAAGCATCTCGACGAAGCGCGCGGAGACGCCGAGATTCATCACCAGAACGCCGTCGGCGAGATTCAGCGCGTCGGCCTGTTCCTCAAGGCCACGAGTTCGGTCGTCGGCTGCGGTGAAGGCGTCGCCATGCGTCACGCGGATCGCCGCAACGATCACGAGATCGAACTCGCGGTCGTCATCGGCAAGGCCGCCGACCGCGTCGGCTATGACGAAGCCCTCGACTATGTCGCCGGCTATTGCATCGGCCTCGACATGACCATTCGCGGCCCGGAGGAGCGCAGCCTGCGCAAGTCGCTCGACACGTTCACGGTGCTGGGCCCCTATTTCGTCACGGCCGATGAAATTCAGGATCCCGCCGGCCTCGATCTGGAGCTGACGGTCGACGGCGAGAAGCGACAGGTCGCCAACACGCGCGACCTGATCCTCGACGTGAAGACGCTGATCTCCTGGGCGTCGTCCTTCTACACGCTCCATCCCGGCGACGTGATCCTGACTGGCACGCCGGAAGGCGTCGGCCCCGTCCTGCCGGGCAACACCATCCGGGCGACGATCTCGCGGATCGGCACGATGGACGTGAAGGTGCGCGAGCTGCCGCCGCGCTGACGCTCAGCCGGCGAAGCGCGGGAACAAGGCCAACGCGCTCTCCCGCTCGACCGCCTGGAAGACGCCACCGCCGAGTTCGGTCATGGTCCGCATGTCGGCGATCTGGTCATCGACGTAGCTGCGGTCGATATAGGGCCAATCGCTGCCGAACATGATGTGCGATGGCGGCGTGATGCGCGTCAGCGCCGCCATGGCGGCGCGCGAGCCGGAGATCGCCGTGTCGAAATAAAACTGCCCCACATACGGCGACGTGCCTTCCGGTACGCGCATGCTGAAGGCGGGCGACTGCGTATCCTGCTCCTCCATCAGCCGCAGGCGCAGAGACAGATAGGGCACGGCCCCGCCCGCATGCGCGAGGATCCACCTGATGTTCGGGTATTTCTTCATGACCTCGTTGTAGATGAGATTGGCGGCGATCCGCGTCGTCTCGAACGGGTATTCGACGATCGCGGCCCAGAGTTTCAGTTGCAGGTCGTCGATGAAAGCCGGACGCGCGGGATGCACGAAGACCGCGCATTTGCGCCTGTCCAATTCGGCATAGAGCGCGTCGCCACGCGGGTCTCCCAGATAAATGCCATTCTGGTTCGTCATCAGGATCACGCCATCGGCGTTCAACGTGTCGAGCGAATAGGCGAGCTGCCGGAGCGAGCCGTCGATGTCGGGAAACGGCAGGGGTGCGAAGAACCCGAGCTTGCCCGGCGCGCTCTGGACAAAACGCGCCAGTCCTTCATTCGTCGTCTCGCAAAGATAACGCGCGTTGGCATCGTCGCCATGATGCACGCCCGCGACAGACAGGGGATTGACCACCGCCCCCGCAATGCCGAACCCCGTCATGGCTTCGATCGCCTGCGCCGGATCGCTGTTCTTGCGCAGGGGCCGCGAAGGGTCCGCCGCGCCGGAGCGAACGAGCGCTTGCTCGTATTCCGGCAGGACGCAATGATGATGCACGTCGATCAACCGCAGGCCCTCGCCGGGCCGCTTCGCATCCATCATGACGTCTCCCTTCCCTGGTTGTTTCTTGCGGCCTAGGATGAGCGCAAAACCCAGGCAGCGCAACGGGCAGCCTTCGTCATGAAGCTGTCACGCGAGTGTCGTCATTGGCTCCGATCGTGCAGCCCGCCCGGCACTTCGGTGATAGGCTGCAACCGCCGATCCGATGAAGCCAGTCCGAGACGAGCCCATAGATGCAGGACGTCGAGATCGAATTGAAATTTCGCCTGTCGGCCGAGGACGCCGCGCGGCTGCCCTCGCTGCCGGTCGTCGCGGACGCGCTCGAATCCGAGCGCAAGCTGCAAAGGACCACCTATTTCGATACGGCGGCTTTCGATCTCGAAAAGGCCGGCCTCGTCTGCCGCATCCGCCGGATCGGCGACGTGCATGTGCAGACCATCAAGGCGGAAACCGCGAGCGGCATCGGCCGCCACGAGTGGGAACAGGCTCTGGCGCAGGACAGTCTGCATCTCGACGCACTGCCGAAGTCCCGCATCGTGGCCCCACTCAAAAAAGCCGCGGCGGCCGACGCCCTCGCGCCGGTCTTCGTCACGGAGGTCGAGCGGCGAAGCTGGATCGTCACGCAAGGCGCGAGCCTCGTGGAAGTCAGCCTCGACGTCGGCCACATGGCGGCAGCCGAGCGAACGCGAGACATCCGTGAGGTCGAGCTCGAACTGAAACAGGGACAGATCGAGGACCTTTTCGCCCTCGCGCGGCAATTGTTGGGCGACGTCGCGCTGCAGCTCGATCTGAACCCCAAGAGCCGTCATGGCCTTCGTCTCGCCAGAGGCGAGGACGCAATCGAAACGGATCCCGCCTTGCATTGCCTGCGGCCGGAGATGAGCCTGGCGGAAGGATTTCGCGCGATCTGCTACGCCTGCCTCCGCCACTTCATGATCAACGAACCGGTTCTGCGCGCCAACGCGGATGCCGAGGCCCTGCATCAGACCCGCACGGCCGTGCGCCGCCTGCGCGCGGTACTCCGCATCTTCGGCCGGCACGTCAAGGATGATGAACTGGGCGACCTACGCGATGGTTTCAAATGGCTGTCGCGCGTTCTCGGCGTCGCCCGCGATCTGGACGTGATGAGCAGTCACTTCGCGTCTCACAAGAAGACCGCGCATCTCGCCAGTCACCTCGCCGACAAGCGCGAAAAGCTCTATGGGCGCGTCTTCGAAGCCCTGGGCTCGCGCCGCTATCGCAATCTCCTGCTCGACTTCTGCGCCTGGCTCGAGGCCGGGCCCTGGACCACGCGCAAGCCGCGCAAGCGCTCACGCGGCACGTTCGAAGACGTGTGCCTGCTGGAGTTCAGCCGGCGGGATCGCAAGCTGCTGGACGACAGCCGGGACCTTGCGCAATTGGACCCCGAAGAACGCCACGCCGTGCGGATCCGCGCCAAAAGCCTGCTCTATGCCTGCGCGCTGACGGAATCCCTGCTTCCGCGGCATCAGCGCAAGGCGCAATCCGTCTATGTGAAAGCCCTGAAGCGGATGCAATCCGTTCTCGGCAAGCTCAACGACGCGCATGTCGCGCGCGAAAATCTGCGCACGACGCTTGGCGGCGCGACCCGAGACGCCGCCAGCCAGGCGCTCGATGAGGCGGCGCGCCATGCGGTGGCGCGGCACGCCGGCAAGGAAGGCCGCCTTCTCGAACAAGCCTTGAAGGCGCGCGAGACATTCGCCGCCGCGCCGCGTGTCTGGGCGCTCGACTAGCCGGTGTTGGCGGTCCGGTCATTCCGGTCTATCCTGAAAAAAACGGAAGACGGCGCGGAGGACCCCCATGGACGATCGGTCTGCAAGACCCAATTCGCGGGCCATTGCGCCGACAGCTTTCCTCTGAAGCGAAACACCTGCGAACGCCGCCGACCGGCCCGCCGGCCGTGGCGCAGCGCCACGCGCGAGCGCGGCCGGGCATCATGAAGAACTTCAAACAACGGAGCAGCCGATCGTGACGGGCAAGACCATCGAGAACGGAACCGCGGCCGACGCCTATCTCGCCGTCATGGCGGACCGGGGAGTCGACTACCTCTTCGCCAATGCCGGCACGGATTTCGCGCCATTGATCGAGGCGCTCGCCAAGGCTGAAGTGAACGGCGGGAGCTTTCCCAGGCCCGTGACCGTGCCGCATGAGAACGTCGCGGTCGGCATGGCGCTCGGCTATTATCTCGTCACCGGCAAGCCGCAACTCGTCATGGTGCACGTCAACGTCGGCACCGCCAATGCCATCTGCGGAATCATGAACGCATGGCGCGGCAACGTGCCGATCCTGTTCAGTGCAGGCCGCACGCCCTATTCGGAGGAAGGCGGACTGCTGGGTCAACGTTCCGGCGAAATCCATTGGCCGCAGGAAATGCGCGACCAGGGCTCGATGCTGCGCGAATTCGTCAAATGGGATTACGAACTGCCAAATTCGCAGGTGATGGAATCCGCCATCGACCGGGCCATCAACATTTCGATGAGCGAACCAAAGGGCCCGATCTACCTGACGCTTCCGCGCGAGATGCTGGCCGAGCCGCTCGACAGTTTCACCTATCAGACGCCCTCGCGTCGTCGCACGCCGTCGGCGCCCTACCCCGATCCGCGCGCCATCGACGAAGCTGCCGAGATGATCGCTCGCGCCGAAAACCCGCTCATCATCACGTCGAGCGCGGGCCGTGACGGCGGAGACGTCGCCAAGCTGGCGGCATTGGCCGAATGTTTCGCCATTCCGGTGACGCAGCGCAAGCCGCGCTACATGTGCCTGCCGACCGATCACGACATGCATCTGGGTTACGATCCCGACAGCTTCATCGAACAGGCCGACGTCATCATCGTGATGGAATGCGACGTGCCCTGGATTCCCGGACGCAAGGCTCCACTGCCGGATTGCAAGGTCATCCACATGGCGGTCGATCCGCTGTTCTCGGCCTATCCGATCCGCGGCTTCACCAGCGATCTCGGCGTCACCGGCGTCTTGAGCGGTTCCCTGCCGATGCTGACGGAAGCTCTCATGTCGCGGCACGGCGCAGCCCGCGACCGCATCGAAGCCCGCCGCCGGCGATTGGCCGAAAGCCGCGCGGCGCAGCGCTCCAGGTGGGCCGCCCTGCTCGACAAGGGCCGCACGCAGGATCCGCTGCATCCGGCATGGATCACGCATTGCATCAACGAGGTGAAGAGCGCCGACACGATCCTGATCAAGGAATCGCCTCTCACCTGGGAACATCTCGATCTCAGCCTGCCCGGCACCTTCTTCTCGGCCGGTGCGGCGGGCGGTCTGGGCTGGGGCCTCGGCACGGCGCTCGGCGCCAAAATGGCCGACCGCGACAAGCTCGTCGTCTGCACGGTCGGCGACGGCGCCTACATGTTCGGCAATCCGGTCCCCGCGCATTACGTCGCCAAGGCCGAAAACCTCCCGATCCTCACCATCGTGTTCAACAACCAGATGTGGGGCGCGGTGAAGCGCAACACCCGCGAGGTCTATCCCGGCGGCTATGCGGCAAAGTCGAACCGCGAGCCGCTGACCTATTTCGACACGCAACTCGCTTTCGAGAAAGCGGTCGAGACGGCCGGCGGCTACGGCGAATGCGTCAGCAACCCGGCTGAAATGCCTCGCGCACTCGGACGCGCGCTCGACGCCATCAAGGGCGGCAATCAGGCGTTGCTGAACGTCATCTGTTCAGGCCCCTGAGGCGTTCGCGCTTTCACGTCGCCGGGGGCTTGCTCTCGGCGGCCTGCTGGGCCTTCCGAAACGCATCGGCCATGCCGCTGATGATGGCGCGCGATAGTCCGTGGCTTTCCTCGCGCGCCAGCCGGTCGAGATTGTCGATGAACCAGCTCGCCTCGATGGTGCCGGACTTGATGAGGCCGTCCATCAGCAATCCGTTGATGCGCAGAAGCGCCATGGTTTCCGGGCTGATCTGATCTTTCGTCGCCATGCTGGCCGATCCGTCCTGTTTTGGCGCCGATCAGCGCCGGTTCATGAATTGCTCGAGCTTGAGCATCTGCTGTCGGCCGATCCAGATCGCATGGTGCGCATGGTCGGCCAGTTCATCCCCGGTTTCCGGGTGGAGGAAGATCGTGAGCCCGCCATGGTTCAGCGCGAGCCACGGCACGATCGCGGCAAACATGTCCGTGCCGAACGCCACCTGAAACATGCTCGAGGGATGTGGCCCAACGGGCCGGTCATGCCAGCGTCCGTAGATCGCATCCGGAAACTCATGTTCCATTCTCGCGCGCAAAAGCTCCGCTTCCTGCCGTGTCTGCGGCTCGAAATAGACATGCGCGTGAAAACTCCTGATCCGGTCGACGTTCATGCTCGGCCTTTGCCACGGCTCGTTTCCAGGACGTTCACCATACCTGCCGTTTGTACGTCGTGGCAAAGCCGGATCTGCAGGCGACAGACCCTGCGCCAGCCTGCAGCGCTTGGCTTTTGCAGCGGAACCAACCTCCAGCACGACCGTTTCCGGGCCGTACCAACTCTTGCTTGGAGGAAACCATGCGCAAGTCACTCATTCTCGCTTCTGCCCTTCTGGCGTCGAGCTTTGCCGGCGCTGCCTATGCTCAGGATGGCGCCGCAGCCGGCGCTGCGACGGGCGCTGTTGGCGGAGCCGTCGTGGGCGGTCCGGTCGGCGCAGTCGTGGGGGGCGTTGGCGGCGCGATCGTCGGCGGGCTCGCCGACAAGGAAGAGCCGCGCTTCCGCGAATATGTCGTTCGCCAGGACCGTCCGTCCTACACCTACAAGGAAGAAGTTCGCGTCGGCGCAGTGCTGCCGTCGAGCGGCGTCACCTATTACGAAGTTCCCGACGAGTATGGTGTGAAGAACTATCGCTACACCCGCGTGAACAACCGCATCGTGCTGGTCGATCCGAGCACCCGCCGCGTCGTCCAGGTCATCGACTGACGTCGTCTGGTTCGATGAAGGAAAAGCCTCCGCGTCCCGCGGAGGCTTTTTCGTGGGTCAGGCCTCGCTCGACCCTTTGGCCTGCGCCTCGACTTCGGAGTTGAGTTCCGCCCCGACGAGAATGACCGTCACCGAAATCCAGACCCAGGTCATGAAGCCGATCGCCGCCCCGAGGGTCCCGTAGGTTTCGTTGTAGCTGCCGAAATTCGCCGCGTACCAGGAGAAACCCGCCGAGGCGACCATCCAGGCGATTCCGGCGAACCCGCTGCCGACGGTGATCCATTGCCAATGCGGCTTCTTGCGCGTGGGACCGAAGCGGTAAAGCAGCGCCAGCCCGAACACCAGAACGACCAGCAGGACCGGCCACCGCAGCCATGAAATGAGCGTCTCGACCGTGCTGCCGAGGCCGACATATTTCAGCGCGATCGGGATCACGATGGCCGACGCCAGAGCCAGAAGCGCAAAGGCCAGCATTCCCGCCGTGAAAGCCAACGACGTGGCGTTCAACGCAATGAAGCCGCGGCTTTCTTTCTCGCCATAAGCCACGTTCAGCGCATCGAACATCGCCTTCATGCCGGCATTCGAGCTCCAGAGCGAAGTGCCCAATCCGAGCGCCAGCGCAAATCCGAGCGTCCCCTCGCCCTGGCTGACGATCCGCTCGATCTGCCCGCCGATGACATCCATGGCTCCGCCCGGGACGAGGCTCGAGATCGATGCGAGATGCTGCTGAATCGTCGATGGATCGGCAAACAATCCATAGACAGAGACCAGCGCCGTGACGGCGGGAAAGATCGCCAGCAGAACATAGAAGGTCACGCCCGCGGCGACCGCGACCACGCGATCGTTGCCGATCTCCTCCCACACCCGAAAGACAATCTCCTTCCAGCCGCGCGCCGGAATGTCGTCGGGTGAATCCGCGCCCCGTCCGGCGGTGGACTGCGGCTTGGGATCGCCGGCGCCATTGCGCTCGTCGCGCCCCCCGGCTCCATCGCCGGAGCCACGGGCATCGGCTACCGCGACCGGGGCGAACGACGTGGAGGGCTTTGCCCCGAGAGCCCGCTGCGCGATCCAGATGCCGCCGAGCGCGATGGACAACCGTCCGAGAGCCCCGAAGCCACCTTCGCCTGTGCCGCTGTTTTGACCGCCATCCCGCATCTGTCGTGACCTCCGCCGTTGATCGATGCAGGTCAAACAGGCGGCCCCCTCATTTGTTTCATCGCGCGCTCGCGGACGGGCGGCAGGCAGAGGGTTGCATCTGAGCGTCCGCATCCCCATGTCAGATGACGGATTACTGCGCGAGCGTCGCCGACGCACGACCGCAGCCTTAACCATAGCCGCGATCAAGCTGCGAAAAGCGCCCTATTTGAATGTCCGGGCGCCATTCTCGAAGGCAAGTACGTTTGCCTCTGCTAAAATGCGAACGGCTGGAACAAAGCAAGGACCCTCGACGTGACCCCGACAGAACGACAGAACCTGATGGCCCGCCTGCGCCTCGCCCAGATGGCGCGCCGCTATCAGCGCGAAAACATCGTGGCGGGCGCCGAGGCGCTGAGCGATGCGGAACTCGAGGCCCGTGTCGCCGAATGCGAAAAGGCAGCCATGGGATCGGGCAAGATCAACGCGAAGTGGAAGCGCTAGACGCGCTGGTCCTGCTACGGAAAAAGGCCTGACAGCCAATCGTGCGCGACGAGCGCGATGTCGCGGTTGTTCGATTCCAGCATCATCATGTGGCCATTGCCCATGATGCCGCGATCCGCCAGTCGGACGAACGCCGCGTCGACGCCCGCCTGCCGCAAATACGCGACCGTGCCGTGATCGTAGGGCGCGTGGTACGAGGCTTCGCCCTGGACGACCAGCACAGGGATGTGCCGCAGATGCGCGAGCTTGCGCACCGGCTCGCCTTGCAGCCAGCAAAGCGCCAGCCCCTCGCCATCCGGGTGTTCCTGCCGCACGAAGACGAGGTCGGCGGGACTCTCGAGGGGAGGATCATAGGTCAGCGGTGCGGCTGTGAGCCCGTATGGCTTGGTCATCGGGCCGTCTTCGAACCAGACCGGCTCTCCCTTCATCACGAGATCCCGCACGGGCGGGCCCGAAGGCTCCATCGCCACGATTGCTTGGACGAGTTGCGGCCGTGCATCCGCCACGAGCCACCCGAAAGCGCCCGATTGTGAATGGGTCAGGAGAATGGCAAGGCCGATCCTGTCGAGCAGCGCCGCGCCCGCATCGCGATTCAATTCCTGCTGACGTGGAAAACTCGCCAGCGACGGAAAATTTTGCGCGTAGAACTGGTCGAAGATCGGATCGCCGGCCACGCCTTTCCCAGGCCATTGCGTGTGCAAGACGGCCTGGGGCCACAGGCGTGACAGCGCCGGCGCGGTGAACTGCTGCTGGACTCGCGCCACCGAATGCCGCGTCTGCGCGCCGGTTTCCGCCTGATGCGGCGAGCGCGCGCGCGATGGCTGGTCGAGCACGTAGACGTCGTAGCCCAGGCGCAGGAAGATCTGCGCCCATCCTTCGCGGCCATCGGGCGTGCCCGTGTAATTCAGCCCGCTCTGGCCCCCACCCGAAAACATCACGATGGGATGAGGATGACGGCGATCGCGCGCGGTGAAGAACTCGACGTGCATCTGCCCGCGCATGAAGCGTCCGTCGGGTGCATCGTAATACTCACCCCCGACGAAAAAATATCCGTGGTCGGCGAACGGCGACCCGTCGCCTCGATTCTCGTTCATCGTCTGGCCTATGGCGAGGGAGCGGCCGCGATGGCGCCCTGCTCGTCCGCGCGGAACCGCCCGGTCGCCGCGCCCTTCAGGCTCGTGTTCTCCAGCCAGTCGAGCGATGCTTCATGCAGCACGCGCGCCTGCTTTTCCCACACCATGAAATGCGTCGCGCACGAAATGCCGAGAAACACTTTCTTCTCCGCGCCCAGATCGTCGAACAGGTTCTGGTTGGAGGGCATCAATCGGTCCTGATCGCCAACCATGATCAGGGTCGGGACCTTGATCTTGCCTGCCGCTTCCGCGTTCCAGCCCCAATAGGTGCGCGAGGGCGCGCGCAATCCGCCGGTTCCCCAGGTTGCCCCCACGGGATCGTTCTGCAAGTTGAGACTCCAGATCATTTCCGGCATGCCGCGCTCGACGGTGTCCTGGCACTTCACCGTGCCGAGCCAGCGCTGATCGACTCCGACGCGCCGGTTCTGGATCGTCGTCGGCGCGTCCGGAGCGGGCAATTGCGGCTTCTCCGAAGAGGTTTTGCGATCGTAGTTGGACGAGGCGAAGACGATCAGCTTTTCGACTTTCTCGGGATGGCGGCTCACATAGGTGCCAGTGCGAACGCCGCCACCGGACCAACCGATCAGCGCAATCTTGTCGACGCCCCGCAACTCGCGGATGAAATCGACCACGCGGCCGATGTCCGCCGTCTCGCTGTCGCTGTTGACGAGTTCGAACGGATATTTCGCCGTGCATGGAGCCGCAATCGTCGTGGGTACGAGCGCCGCCTGCTGCTTCGGATCGAGATTGCAGGGATCGTCCATCATCGGCCGGCCGGACCGGCCATAGCCCGTCATGTCCATGGCGAAGACCGAATAACCGCGCTTCGCCAGATGATCCATCCAGCTGTAGTTCTTGTACGCGACGTCGAAGGCGAGCGTCGACGGCGAATAACCGCCATGCACGAACAGCACGACCTTGCCTGCGGCCGCCTTGCCGTCCGGCGAATTGACGATGGAGGCCGGGACCTTCTCGCGCACGAAGAGATCGATGGGCTTGCCAGCGATCGCCGGCACGGTCGACACATGCGCCACGAGGCGGTCGATCGTCTGCACGCTGTCCTGAGCTGCCGCGGGAGCGAGACCGGCGACGAGTGCGAATGCCGCGAGACGAATTTTTCCGACCACCATGAGATCCTCCCGTGCGCGCGCTTCCCGGAGCGCTTGCAGGGAATTAGATCATGGGTCCACACCGATTGCACGCGCCAAGCCGGAGCGCGGACGTCGCGGCTCAACGCGTCTGCTTGTCCCGCAAGGTCTCCGGCAGGTTCGCCCCCTCGGTGATGAAAAAGCCGTTCAGCCCGAGACCCGCCTTGACGGCGGCCTCCTGCTCCTGCCAGGCGACGTCGACGCCCCATTGGGGCAAGCCGCCATCCATTTCCACCGCTCGAACGAGATGCCAGGCGCCATTCTCGGCCGGCAGGTTCGCGCCGCTCCGGTCGTGAGTCAGTCCATAAAGGTCCTGCTGGCCGCTTTGGAAGATGTAGATCGCCCGGTCCATGTCCTCTCCTCCTGCCGATCGAAAATCTTCGCCAAGGCGAAGCCCGACATCAGGGAAAAGCCCTCGGCCACCCGGTTGGTTCCGGCGCTCTATCGGGGAGCCAGAACCTCGGGGTTGATCACGTTGGTGGGGGCGCCCGCCTCGTAGGCGAGGATCTGGTCGAAGATTTCGCTGAACTGCAGTTCGAACTCGTCACGCGTCACATAGCCGATGTGCGGCGTCGCCACCACGTTGGGCATGGTCAGGAGCGGATGCGCCGTGTCGCGCAGCGGCTCTTCCTCATAAACATCCACCGCGGCCTTGCCGGGACGCCCGGCCTGCAGCGCCGCCACGAGCGCGCCCGGCTCGATCAGTGGCGCACGGCTGGTATTCACCAGAATGGCGTCGGGCTTCATCGCCGCCAGATCCGCGGCCTTGACGATGTGGCGGGTGGCCTCGACCAGCCGCATGTGCAGGCTCACCACGTCGCACGCCGCATAGAACGCGGCCTGCGAATCGGCCGTCGTCCAGCCGTCCGCCTGCGCCCGCTGTCGCGAGGCGTCCCGTGCCCAGATCAGCACGTCCATCCCGAATGCGCGGGCATAGCGCGCCACCTCTTCGCCGATCCGGCCATAACCGTGCACGCCGAAAACCTTGCCCCGCAGCGTCGAGCCGACGCCGCACTGCCACTGCCCTGCCCGCAGCGAGTTCATCTGCTGGGGAATGTCGCGCGCCGCCGCCAGCGCGAGTCCGAAGGTGAGCTCCGCCGCCGCATAGCTGGGCGAGCCCGCGTGCTGGCTCGATGACAGGATGACGCCGTTCCGGGTGCAGGCCGGCACGTCGACATGCGGGTAGACGCTGCGTTGGCTGATGAGCCGCAGACGGGGCAGCCGGTCGAGTAACGGCCCCTGGATCTTGGTGCGCTCGCGAATCAGCACCAGCGCCTCCGTGTCTCGCAGCCGCTCGGCCAGCCCGTCGGTGTCCTGCAGGTGATCGTTCCAGACGGTCACGTCATGTCCCGCCAGCTTGGCGAAGCAGGGCAAACCCCTCAGCGTGTCGAAATAATCGTCCAGAATGGTGATCTTCATCGGCGCGGCTCCGGCCCGAACGTGGGGGCGCAGGCTATCGCCATGCCGCACGTGACGTCCAGCCTACGGCATCTTCGGGGGCCGGAGGTTTGCCAGCGGCGTCGCCCGGGTGAGCGTAAGCCTGTCGAGGGTCGCGACGCCTGCAGGGTCCGCGCTGGCATGGTTAACAGGCTGGCTTGGCGGTAAGGCTGAAACGTGACCGGCCTGCGGCGCGCCGATGACGATCGACCGACCTGAAACTTTGCATCTTTCCGACGGAGATCGGCGTTCACGCCAGCGGCCGGAACGCCCGCGGAACAATCAGCATGCCTTGAGCGATGCATTAGCCAGCCGTAAAGAAAGCGCTATGATGAGCGTCGAGCCAGGGAAACCATGAGCAAGTCCTCCCAAGCCACGATCACTCCCGGCTCGAGGCCCTTTACGATTTGTCTCGCCCGCGCCTCACGATCAGAGGGGCGGGCCTTCAGCCGGACGGAATGTTGAGCGCCATGAATGTCTGGGGGAAAGGCGGCGATGTGCGGACGAACTCCGCCCTCTCCTATGCGGTGGCGATTTTGGCGGTCGTGGCCGCGACCTTTGCCCGACAGGCGTTGCAGAGCGTCCTGCCGCAAGGCTTCCCCTACCTGACCTATTTTCCGGTCGTCATCATGGTCGCCTTCGCCTACGGGGCGCGGCCCGCCACTCTCGCGGCCGTGCTTTCGGGCCTGTGCGCGTGGTACTTCTTCATCCCGCCGGTCTGGAGCTTCGAGATCGATCTGGAAGTCGCGGTCGCGCTGGCCTTCTATGTGCTGATCGTCGGCATGGACATTCTGCTGATCGATGCGCTGCAGAAGACGGCGCGGCTCGTGAATGACGAGCGACTGAAGACCGCGTCGCTTCTGGATCAGCAGACGCTTCTGTTCCAGGAGTTGCAGCACCGCGTCGCCAACAATATGCAATTCGCCGCCAGCCTGCTGCGCATGCAGTCCAAGACGGTGCGCAACGATCCCGCGAGCGCCGTCGAGGCGCTGAGCGCGGCCCGCCATCGCCTCGAACAATTCTCCCGCGTGCATCGCCGCCTCTACGACCCCCAGGCGTTCGAGATACCCGTCGGCGATCATCTGCGACGCATGTGCGCCGACCTGAGCGAGGCGACCGACAGCGGCCATGTGACGATTGACGTCGACGCTCCCAACATCCGCCTCGACATGAGCCGTTTGACGACCCTGTCGATGCTCACGCTCGAACTGGTGAGCAATTCGCTGAAACACGCCTTCGAGGGCATCGAGAATCCGCGCATCGACATCACGATCGCCCACGCGGATTCCGCCGCCTCCTATGAACTCCTCGTGGTCGACAATGGCCGCGGCTTGCCCGACGGCTTCGACCCGGGCGCGTCGAGCCGTCTCGGCTTTCGCATCATCCAGGGGTTCGGCAAGCAATTGGGCGGAACGGTCGTCTTCGAAAACGAAGGCGGCGCCCGCGCCCGTCTGGTGTTTCCGGCCGTCACGCGCTGAGCGGCGGAGCCGCTCTTCGACTTGCCTCGACGGCAAGCCTCGGCCAGACTTGCGCCTTGTCCTTTCTGGCGCCGGGGCGCTCATGTCCCTTTCCTCGAAGCTGGCCGTCATCGTCTGGATCCGCCACACCGAGCGCTTCGATGACATCTGGGCTGCGCTGCTCAAGGCGGCGCGACGCGATCCGGAAGCCGATACCGAATATGACAGCGGCCGGGTATTCGCCCATTGGGATTGCGACTCCGTGGCGGCCGCGCAGGAATTGGTGACGGCCTTGAAGACCGTCTGGATTCGCCCGGAGATCGTCTACGTCCACGTCGCGGACTACACCAAGGGCGAACGATCCGTAACATTCAAGGACACGCGCTTTGCCGGGGCCTGATCAAGCACGCATTCACCACGATTGAACGGCCAAGCCGAAGCTCTTGCACAGGGGAGCGTTCCTCATCAGAGTGGCGCCGTCTGATTCAAACCTTCAGGTGCAACGTGCAAAAGCTGTTTCTCGCAACCCTGTTTTCCGCCTGCGCCCTCTCGGGCGCAGCCCAGGCCCAGGCCCGCCAGGACTTCGTCCTCGTCAACCGGACCGGCTTCGACATCAGCGAAGTCTACGTGTCACCAGCCAAACGAGACAGCTGGGAAGAAGACGTTTTGGGCGACGACACGCTCGAGGACGACGACGAGCAGATCATCCGCTTCCGCAACACCGGCAACATCTGCAAGTGGGACCTGAAAGTCGTCTACGAAGTGGATGATTCCTCCGCCTTCTGGCAGGACATCGACCTCTGCACCGTCTCCAAAGTCACGATCCGCTACAACAAGAAGAACGACACGACCTCGGCGACCTTCGATTGAAGATCCGAGCCTCCGGAGGGCGCGAAGCGCTCTCCGGCATCGGAGGAAGGTTGAAGCAGGGAGGAGAAAAGCGACCGCGCCGGACACAAAGTCCCCCGGCCTTCGATGGTGGGCGCACTAGGGCTCGAACCTAGGACCCGCTGATTAAGAGTCAGCTGCTCTACCAACTGAGCTATGCGCCCATCGAAGTCCCGCATCGTGCGGCGGGCGAGCGGGGATGTACCAAAGGCTCACCCCCCTGTCCAGACCGAACGGGGAGATTGGCCGATCTTTTCCGCCTCTCCCCGCCCGCGCGTCGCTTTCCTTACGGCGTGACGCTGCGCACGCCCGGCTCGAGCGCCTCGGGGCGCGTCTTCAGACGCTTGACCATCAGCTTGTTCAGCGCCGCCACATAGGCCCGCGCGGACGCCACCAGCGTGTCGGGATCGGCGCCCTTGGCGGTGACCGACTTGCCGTCCTCGTGCAGCCGCACCGACACTTCCGCCTGCGCATCCGTGCCTTCCGTGACCGCATGCACCTGGTAGAGCTCCAGAACCGCCTTGTGGGGCACCAGCGCATGGATGCAGTTGAAGATCGCGTCCACGGGTCCGTTGCCGGTCGAGTGATGCGTCTGCTGGCTGCCGTCGACGTCGAGCGTCAGGGTCGCGGATTGCGGCCCCGTGGTGCCGGCGATGACGGACAAGGCCAAAACCTTGATGCGCTCGCCCGCATGGCCGATCTCATCGTCGACCAGCGCCTCCAGATCCTCGTCGTAGACGATCTTCTTGCGGTCAGCCAAATCCTTGAACCGCTTGAACGCATCCTTCAGCGCATTGTCGCCCAGCGTGTAGCCCAGTTCCTTCAGCTTCTCCTTGAAGGCATGGCTGCCCGAATGCTTGCCCATCACCAGCGAGGTCTTCGACACGCCGACGCTTTCGGGCGTCATGATCTCGTAGGTCTGGGCGTTCTTCAGCATGCCGTCCTGATGGATGCCGCTCTCATGCGCGAAGGCGTTCCGGCCGACGATCGCCTTGTTGTACTGCACCGGGAAGGACGTGACGGCCGACACCAGCTTGGACGCGCGCGTCAGCATGGTCGTGTCGATCCGGTTGCTGTAGGGCAGCACGTCGGACCGGGTCCGCAACGCCATCACCACCTCTTCCAGCGCCGCATTGCCGGCGCGCTCGCCGATGCCGTTGATCGTGCATTCGATCTGCCGCGCGCCGCCGCGCACGCCCGCCAGCGTGTTGGCGACCGCGAGGCCCAGGTCGTTGTGGCAATGCACCGAGAAGATCGCCTTGTCGGCATTGGGCACGCGCTCGCGCACCGCGCGGAAGATCGCCTCGTATTCGTCCGGCACCGTGTACCCGACCGTGTCGGGAATGTTGATCGTGGTGGCGCCCGCCCGGATTGCGGCCTCGACGCAGCGGCACAGGAAATCGATCTCGGTGCGCGTGCCGTCCTCGGCCGACCACTCGACGTCCTCGACGTAATTGCGCGCGCGCTCGACCTGCGCGGTCACCATGGCCAGAACCTCTTCGGGCTCCTTCTGCAGCTTGAACTTCATGTGCAGCGGCGAGGTGGAGACGAATGTGTGGATGCGCGGCCGCACCGCGCCCTTCAGCGCCTCGGCGGCCCGGTCGATGTCCTTGAACGCCGCGCGCGCCAGGCCCGTCACGGTGGCGTTCTTGACCCGCTTGGCGATGGCCGCCACGGCTTCGAAATCGCCCTCGGAGGCAATCGGGAATCCCGCCTCGATGATGTCGACGCCCATTTCGTCGAGCAGGTCGGCGACCTCCAGCTTCTCGTCCAGCGTCATGGACGCGCCGGGCGATTGCTCGCCGTCGCGCAGGGTCGTGTCGAAGATGACGACGCGGTCGCGCACGTCGGATTCGGTCGTCGATTGTTCAGCGATCTGTGTCGGGATGGCCATGGGCTAAGTCCTGGAGCTTGTCTGGTGGGGCCCGGTCCGCGATGGCGGTCTCGGGGCGCTGATCCTGGTTCTCGTGTCGCAACCCCTGAGCGCCCAGGCAAAAGCCCGGCCGGCCCTCAGGGGCGGATAAGAAGAAGCAGGCCCGTAAGCGGCAGGGATGCGGCCGGACGCGCGTGCGCCAGCGGAGCCTGGCGGCCCGCTGCGATCGGCGTCTCGTAAGTGGCAGGTCGCGCCACGGCATCCTCGATCAGGTTCGGCCCCTATGGCCGTCTCTCTACATAGACGACGCACCCCCGCTCTGGCAAGACGCGCCGCATTTCGCCTGTGACGAGATGGCCTCGGCGGCTTGACCTGCGGTGGCCGGACCTCGATTCTGCCGCGGACTTCACGAAGATTCGCCACGCCCTCGATCGGGCCCGCACGCGACCTGGATGGACCCATGACGATGTACCGCACCGCCCTGCTGCTCGCCGCCGTCGCCCCGCTGCTGGCTGGATGCAACACAACGCCGGCCCCGAGCGCGAGCGTGCAGCCGGCCGCCTATGCGCCGCCCGTCAGCCCCTTCCCCACCGTGGTCATGCCGGAAGGCAGCGGCTGTTCCGCCGTCATCGGCCGCTATCAGGCGGTGCTGAAGGCCGACCTCGACACCGGCAACGTCAACAAGTCGGTCTATGACAAGATCCAGGGCGAGCTGGCCCCTGCGAACAGCGCCTGCGCGGCCGGTCGCGACGCCGAGGCCCGCGGCCTGGTGGCGGCCTCGAAGAGCCGTCACGGCTATCCCGGCTGATCGCCGGATCCGAAAGCATCCGCGAAGAAATCGTACATGAAATCTGGCATGCGCAGCGCTCGCGCCTGCTCCATGTCGGCGACCACGTGAACGGCGCTCAGTTCGGGCTCGATCTGTTCGGAAAGACTCGCGGCAATGGCTGACGCGGCTTCGGCCGCCGTCGCTTTCAAAATGGTCAGACGCAGGCAGGCGATGCGCGGACCCCGCTCGACGACGATCCAGCCCGACGATGAACGCACCTCGTCGGCGCGAAGCCCGGTCTCCTCCAGCAACTCGCGCGTGACGCTGCCATCGAGATCGACCATGCCCTCGCGCACGTCGTCGAGATCCGGCGTCCCGGCGGGGAAATAGCACTGCCCGGCATTGGACGTCCGGGGCCCCATTTCTCCGACGATGTAGGCTCCGTCCGATCCCCGCAGCGCCGCCATGCCGAACACGTTGCGGACCGCGAGATCGGGAAAGCCAAAGTCCCGCCACGCCAGAAACCGGCTGAACGCCGTCTCGAAACACGCTCCCTGCAGCACATCATCGACCACGGCATGGCGGTGCATCAGCAGCACGCGTCCGTCGAACAGCGACTCGTTTCCAGCCGAGAGCAACCGCCAATGCTCGTCGATCGCCTCATCATGCGCCTCGGCATAGGCCCAGTGATACGGTTCCAGTTGCAGCCGGATGCCGTCGACGCGAAAAATCCGCGCGCTCACAGGTCGATCGTTCCCTGCTGGACGATGACCGCGCATCCGCCGATCGACGCTTCGATGAGCACGCCGCCCTCCACTTCGAGCCCGAGCGTGATCAGGCTCGGGCGGCCCATCTCAAAGCCCTGCTCGATGGTAAAACCGTGCGATCCGTCGGCCGGCGGCTCGAATGCCATGATCACGCCGGCGAAAGCCGCGACCGCAGATCCCGTCGCTGGATCTTCCGTCACGCCGAGCCCCGGCGCGAACATGCGCGCATGGAAGGCATGAGCGGGCTTCACGGTTTCGCGGCAGTACAGGAAGGCGGCGGGCCGCTCCATCTGGCCGAACGCCTCGCCCCAGGCGGAAAGATTCGGCCAGGCGCGCGCCACGGCGTCCCGCGAGGCGAGCGGCACGAAGGCGAATGGATTGCCGGCCGAATAGAGACACGGTTCGTGACCCTCGAAGCCGATATCTTCGACGTCGAGCCCGAGCGCCGCCGCGATTTTTGCGGCGCTCGACGCCTCGCCGGCCTTTTGCGGCAGCCGCGGCAACGTGAAGCTCGCGCGCGGCGCCCGCCCCTTCACGTGGCGCACCGTGCAGCAGATGTCGCCCACCTCCTCTTCCAGCACGACCTGCAGATCCTCGCGGGCCAGCAATTCCGGCGCGTCCATTTCGGCGATCAGGATGGCGGCCCCGACGGTCGGGTGCCCGGCGAAGGGCAGTTCGCGCGTCGGCGTGAAGATCCGCAGACGCGCCGTGTTCGCCGGATCGCGCGGCGGGAAGAGGAAGACGGTTTCGGACAGGTTGAACTCGCGCGCGATTTTTTGCATCCGGGTCGCATCGAGCCCTTGGGCGTCGCGCACGACCGCAAGCGGGTTTCCCGACAGTGCTTCTTCGGTGAACACGTCGAGCGTGTAGAACTTACGGCGCATGTGCGCTCCATTGGCTTGAGGACGTCAGGCGCGCACCTCGAGTTCGATCGCCACCGGGCAATGGTCGCTGGCCTTTGGGCGCGACCAGCCGACGCGCGGATAACGCGGCGCGCCTTCGAGCCTCGGCACCCGATGCGGCATGCCTTTCCTGAAAATCTCCGGCACGGCCCGCGGATTGTCCGCCGCCAGCCGGGGCGACAACAGGATGTGATCGAGTTGCACGTGCGCGTCGCCTTCCGGATAATAATGCGTCCATCGCTCGGCCGGCGGCAGGCGCTTCACCGGGTCGATCGCAAATCCATCGTCGAGAAGCGGACCGAGAGCGGAGTGTCGCGTCGCGACGCCATCGACTTCCATGAAGTCGTTGAAGTCGCCGCACACGATCCAGTTGGCGAGATGCGCCTCTCCGGCGAAGTGCTGCTCGATGAGACGCCGCACCGCCCAGACTTCCGCCAGCCGCAATGGCTGCGTTTCCGCACGGCCGTCCCCGCCGGAAGTCAGACGCGACATGGACTTGAAGTGACAGTTGAAGATCGTCAACGGAGCGCCGCCCGCGTCGACCTCGATGGAGATGCAATCGCGGCGGAGCACGCGGTCGTGGCGGCCGATGCCGCGCCGCTCGAACAGGTCCCAGTCCAGCGGCAGTCCTTCAAGAAACTGGTAGGTGAGTTCCGCATGCGATTGCAGCTTCAGCGGGCGATTGGCCATGACGCCGACGTCGATCCCGCGCGTATCGTTGCCGCTGATGACGATGCGCTGGTCGTAGAAAAACTCCTGGTCGCGTGCGCGGCGCTCGCTTTCGCTCCAGGTCTTCGTCGCACGGGCAAATTTCTGCCGCAGCACGGCATGCAGGTAATTGTCGTAGAACACGTCGAGCGCCTGCTGGCTGTCGACCTCCTGCAGGCAGATCACGTCGGCAGCCGTGTCGGCCACCGCCAGCGCCGTCAATTGCCGCACGTCGTCGGACGCCACGGCCTCGAAGGTCATGCGCACCATCTCGTAGTCGGACTTCTCCTCGATGGCGTAAGAGCCGACGATGCGCTTCTCGCGGCTGACCTTGCCGGAAAAGTCGAAGCGGGCGTAGAGATTCTCGAGATTGAACGTGGCGATCCGGATGGGCATGGCGTTTCCAGCGGGCTGCGGCCGCCGAGCGTAACATGCCGCGATGGCATTGGTCTCACGCACCCGGCCGCTTCACCGCGGGGACGCTTCGCCACGCTCGGCAAGCTGCGCCAGAACCCCGGTGTCGCAATAGGCGATCCAATCGATGATCTGCCCTTCGAAATTCATCACGTAAGTGTCGCAGATGTCCATCTCGGCCACGCGCTGCGTCTCGCGATGGCGCAGCCGAAGACTGGAGTGCACGCTGACCCTGTTTCCCTCCGCGAGAATGTCGTCGATGTGACCATGCAGTCGCTCGAACTCGAGCATCAGGGATCGAAACGCCGAAATGATCGGGGCGTGTCCGATGTGAGTGCCCGAAAAACGCGGGAACAGCCCCGATCCCGCGAAGCGCAATCGCGCCTGCGGATGAAAATGCGCAGCCACCAACTCGGTGACCCGGCCCTCGTACCACCGTTCATGCACGCCGACGAAGAACGCATCCACGTCGCGACGATCCAGCGCCAGTGCGGAAGCCGGGCCGCGCGGGGAGAATCGGTCCCAATCGTTCTGCCCAGGGATCGACGGGGCATCCTTGTCCGTCCAGCCCATCAGCGAAGCAAACGCAGCCGTGTCCACGTAGATGGCGCAGTAGTTCAGCCGTCCCGCCAGGAAGGTCACGGCGGCCATGCCGCCAGTCGTCAAGAGCGCGCCCGTCCCACGATTGGCGATCTGCGCCGACCAGCGCACCGACATCTTGCCGCCCTCGCCGATGATCTCTCCCACCCGGAAGGACACGAGATCGAATTCGACCTCCAGCCTCTGCAGGATCTGCACGACCTCGGCGCGCCCATGGTAGTCACCCGCCAGGGGAAAAAGCGATCGGGACCCGGCGAAATGCATGATGATCTTGCGGTCGATGAAATCGTCCAGCCGGACGAAGTGGCGCGTGGTCCAGGTCTGGCGGAAGCCCTCGAGAAACGACATCAGGCGAGCGCGTCCGGACATGCGGGCAATCCGTGGTCTAAAATGATCTGACGAAATGAATTAACGAATAAGTACGTGCAAAAATTTCAGCACGGGAGCGGCACAAAACATGGCGCGAGTCCGTCCACGTCGCAAGGTCTAAGGCCAAGCTTCCGGCCAATCGGACGAAGTTGGTCCCCGGCGTGGCTGGCCGGCAACAAAAAAGGGCTGGAGCAACGCTCCAGCCCTCTGAACCTTTGGACGAAACGCCTCAGTTTTTGGCGGTGTCGACCAGCTTGTTCTTGCCGATCCAGGGCATCATGGCGCGCAGCTGTGCGCCGACGGCTTCGATCTGGTGGGCATTGTTGCGGGCGCGGGTCGCCTTGAACGTGGTCTGGGCGTCCTTGTTCTCCAGCATCCAGTCGCGCGTGAACTTGCCGGACTGGATGTCTTCGAGGACGCGCTTCATCTCGGCCTTGGTCTCGGGGGTCACGATGCGCGGCCCCGTGACGTATTCGCCGTATTCGGCGGTGTTCGAGATCGAGTAGTTCATGTTGGCGATGCCGCCCTCGTAGATGAGGTCGACGATCAGCTTCACTTCGTGCAGGCACTCGAAATAGGCCATTTCCG
>JAQGJH010000084.1 GCA_028290705.1 Hyphomicrobiales bacterium | reverse complement strand
CGGGCATCTTGTCGAGATGCAGCAGGTCTGCTGCGGGCAGGGCCGCAAGCACGGCCGCGCAAACGAGAACCGCCTGCGCTTCGCTCGCCGCCGCCGCCGGACCCGGGATCGGCATGTTGTAGTCTGTGATGCCATCGTCGGCGAACTCGATCGCCGTCAGCTTTCCGCGCGACACGACGACCAGCGGCAGCAGATATGCGAGCTCGCCGTTCGACCGTTCGCTGACTTCGAGGATGAGCGGGCTGCGTCCCGGCGCGCGCGTCAGTGCGCCGTACCAATTCGCCAGCCAGGCATTCGACTGCAGCGGTGTCAGCTTGCAGGCAGCCAGGACCGGAGCCCATGCGGCCTCGACCGCGCTCCAGCACTCGTGAACCGCGACGACGTAGGGATTGTCACGCGTCGTGCTCATATGCGGCCACGTCCGTCGGTTGCAGGACGGGTGTATGACGCGCGGGTCTGGAAGGCGTGGCGACCGGTCATGAAAAACCCCGGTAGAAAAAAGCGATCAATGCAAAAATGAATGCGCCGAACCTCTCACATGAGCGCAGAAACTCAAGGGCGGTGTCTTTTCGTGGTGAAAGGGAGTGGTGAATGACCGAGATGCTCGTCGTTCAGGTGCGGGTGCGGGGCCGCGTGCAGGGTGTCGGGTTTCGCGAATGGACGGCCCGGCAGGCGCGGACGCGGGCCCTGCGGGGCTTCGTGCGCAACCGGGTCGACGGGTCCGTGGAAGCCGTGTTTTCAGGCGATGCGGATGATGTTTCCGCCATGGCGGAAGCGTGCGGACGCGGCCCCATGAGCGCGCGCGTCGAGCGCGTCGACGTTCGTCCGGCGACCGACCAGGATTGCGCGCTTTTTGACGCCGCCGATTTCGCGGTGTTGCCGACCGCCTAGGCGGCGGTCTCGCCGAACACCTGCTCGAAGGCGCGGCGCAGCGCGAGATCGACGTCGGTCATCACCACGGGCAGCCCCAGATCCACGAGGCTCGTGACGCCGAAGCCGCTGGTCGAAATTCCGCACGGGACGATGCCGTCGAAATGCGCCAGCTCCGGCTCGACGTTGATCGAGATGCCGTGGAACGTGACCCAGCGGCGCAGCCGGATGCCGATGGCGGCGATTTTGTCCTCCGCCGGGCCGGCGATGCCCGCCGGCTTGTCGGGACGCGCGACCCAGACGCCGACGCGGTCCGGCCTTCGCTCACCCCTGACGTTGAAGGCCTCCAGCGTGGCGATGATCCAGTCCTCGAGCGCACACACGAAGGCGCGCACGTCCTGGGTGCGCCGCTTGAGATCCAGCATCACATAGGCGACCCGCTGGCCGGGGCCGTGATAGGTGAACTGGCCGCCGCGTCCCGTCCGGTGGACCGGGAAACGCGCGTCGACCAGATCTTCGTCGCGCGCGGAGGTGCCGGCCGTGTAGAGGGCAGGGTGCTCGACCAGCCAGACGAGTTCCGGCGCCTCGCCGGCCGCAATGGCCTCGGCGCGCGCTTCCATGCACGCCACCGCCGCCTCGTAGCCGGTGAGGCCCGGTTCGATCCGCCACTCGACCGGCGGGGAGCCCGGGGCGGCGAGCAGCGGCCGGCGCTGCGATCCGCGGGTGGGAATGACGGTTGAATGGGACACGGGCAGGCTCCGGACGTTTCGATTTCTTTTGCCACGGCGCTGGAGGCTCTGGAAGTCGCCATAAAACATGCAAAAGCGTGGCGGACGGCTTGTCATGCCGGAAGCGATTTGTTAGACGACGCGCCTACCGATGCGGCGGCCCGCTTTTTCAAGCGACGCCTCATAGATGTGCGGTCATGGCGGAATTGGTAGACGCGCTAGCTTGAGGTGCTAGTCCTGTAACAGGGGTGGAGGTTCGAGTCCTCTTGACCGCACCATTCGATCTTCCCGGGTCGTCTGGATGCAGATATCCGAGCGCCGCGCTCGCTCGCGGCCGGACAGATCCGGGATTTCAAAGGTACTTCCACAAACTTCCAGAACGTACAGGCGGATTTCGATTTTTGAGTCGCCGCACGGCGGAGCCCGCGTTAACGAGGCGTTACCGGCTTCGCTGTATTTTGACGCTCATGAGACATGAGTTCTGCGTACCCGTTCTGCGTCGCCTGACGCTCGTCGCCTTGTCGGCTCTCGCGCTCGCGAGTTGCGGCGGGCCGCCCGCGCCCGTGCCGCACATGCCGCCCAAGTCGCAATTCTCCGGCACCTATCCGAGCGATTTCCAGATTCACGGCATCGACGTCGCGCGCTACCAGGGCGATATCGACTGGCATGCCGTGAAGGCGTCGGGCGTGGCCTTCGCGTGGATCAAGGCGACCGAGGGCGGCGATCATCTCGACCCGAACTTCATGCGCAACTGGCAGGGAGCACGTGCTGCGGGCGTGCCGCGCGGCGCGTATCATTTCGTGCACTGGTGCCGTCCGCCGCACGAGGAGATGAGCTGGTACAAGCGCAACGTGCCGGTGGAGCCGGACGCGCTGCCGCCGGTGCTGGACGTCGAGGCGCAGCCGACCTCGAAGAGTTGCCGGCGCAAGCTGCATCGGCCTGAAGTGCTCGCCGAAATGCGCGAGATGCTGATCGACATGGAGCGGCATTACGGCAAGCGGCCGGTCATCTATGTGACGGTCGATTTCTACGAGCACATCATGCATCCGAACGAATTCGCCGATTATCCGATCTGGGTCCGCAGCACCAAGCATTCGCCGCACGTGCCATATCCGGGACGGCGGTGGGCGTTCTGGCAATATCAGTCGGACGGTCGCGTGCCGGGCATCAAGGGTAACGTCGATCGCAATGCGTTCTACGGCACGCCGTCGCAATGGCAAGCTTTCCTGCAAGGGCTGCATTAGCGCGCCGGGTTTGCCGCGTCCTGGCGATTGGCTCTAGTCTGTCCCGCAAGGAAGTGCAGGGCAGGGAGGACAGCCCGGATGGCAGCAAGTCCGTCGCTCGATTTCGGTCTCGGCGAGACCGCCGATCTCATCCGCGCCACGGCGCGCGAATTTTCGGCCGCCGAGATCGCGCCGCGCGCCGCCGAGATCGACGCGTCCAACCAGTTTCCGCGTGACCTCTGGCCCCGGATGGGGGCGCTCGGCCTGCATGGCGTGACGGTCGAGGAGGAATGGGGCGGCGCGGGGCTCGGCTATCTCGAACATTGCATCGTCATGGAGGAAATCTCCCGCGCCTCGGCGTCCGTTGGACTGTCCTATGGCGCGCACAGCAATCTCTGCATCAATCAATTGCGCCGCAACGGTACCGACGAGCAGAAGCGGCGCTTCCTGCCGAAGCTGATCTCCGGCGCGCATGTCGGCGCGCTCGCCATGTCGGAGGCGGGCGCTGGGTCGGACGTGGTGTCGATGACCACTCGTGCGGAGCGCAACGGCGAGCGCTATCGGCTCAACGGCACGAAAATGTGGATCACCAACGGTCCCGTGGCGGACGTGCTGATCGTCTATGCGAAAACCGACGTCGCGGCGGGCGCGCGCGGCATCACGGCTTTCATCGTCGAGCGCGGCATGGCGGGCTTTTCCTCTTCGCCCAAGCTCGACAAGCTCGGCATGCGCGGCTCCGACACGTGCGAACTCGTTTTTGCGGACTGCGACATTCCTCAGGAAAACGTGCTGGGCGGCGTCGGCAAGGGTGTTGGCGTGCTGATGTCGGGACTCGACTACGAGCGCGTGGTGCTGGCCGCCGGTCCCGTGGGGATCATGCAGGCGGCGCTCGATCTCGTTCTGCCCTACGTGCACGAGCGTCGGCAATTCGGACGGGCGATCGGCGAGTTCCAACTCGTCCAGGCGAAGATCGCGGATCTTTATGCCATGATGAATGCATGTCGCGCCTATGTGTATGCGGTGGCGCGCGCCTGCGATCGCGGCGGCGTCACGCGCGAGGATGCCGCCGGCGTGATCCTGTTTTCGGCCGAGGCCGCCACGCGTGCGGCGCTGGACGCCATCCAGCTTCTCGGCGGCAACGGCTATGTGAACGACAGCGCGGCCGGGCGATTGCTGCGCGACGCGAAGCTCTACGAGATCGGCGCGGGCACAAGCGAAATCCGCCGCATGCTGATCGGCCGCGAATTGTTCTCGAAAACCAGATGATGCCCGGACGGACTTAGAGGTCGACCCCGCGGGTGATCTCCGCGTAGAGCTTCTCGACGTCGTCGCGATTGCAGAGATAAGGCCCCTGACGCAGCACGGCGGCCGTGCCGGCCGCGACTCCATAGGCGAAGGCCTGGCGCGGTTTGCGGCCCAGCGCGAGCGCGTAGGTCATAGCGCCAACGAAGGAATCGCCGGCGCCGACCGCACTCTTCGCCTCGATCTCGGGCGAGCGGAGACGCAACAAGCCGTGCCTGTCGGCGAAGATGGCTCCGTCGCGCCCGAGCGTGACGGTGAGATAATCCACCTTGCCGCGACGGGCGAATTCCGCGATGGCTTCGTCCTGCTCGGCTTCGCTCGTCAGCTTGCGGCCGATGAGCGATTCGAACTCGCCGATGCTCGGCTTCACGAACAGGATGCCGCCGCGTTCGATGCTGGCGCGCAATTCCTCGCCGGATGTGTCGAGCACGAATTTCGCGCCCTTGCGGGCCGCAATGTCCTGCACGCGCGTGTAGAAATGGTCCGGCATTCCGGGCGCGAGGGAGCCGCTGGCAACGAGATAGTCGCAGCTGGTCCGCTCGAGCGCGGCGAGACAGGCCGCGCATTCCGCCTCCGTGACCGTCGGGCCTTCGGGCACGAAGCGATATTCAAGCCCGCTCGAGCGTTCGAACACAACCTGGCTGATGCGCGTATCGTCGGCAATCGGGATCGTGTCGTGATCGAGGCCGAGCTTGTCGATCAGCGCGTCCAGCACCGGCCCGGTGGCGCCGCCCGCCAGATAGATGGCGCGCGCGCGGCCGCCCAGTTCATGAATGACGCGCGTGACGTTGATGCCGCCGCCGCCGGGCGTGAAATGCTCGTTACGCGTGCGGATCTTGCGGATCGGCTGGACCTTTTCAGTCTCGCAGGCGCCATCGATCGCTGGATTGACCGTGAGCGTGACGATGCAAGGGGTGTCGGCGGTCTGGTCTGCTGGCAAGTCGGGCTCCTCCGCGATGGGCGCTGGTGCTCAACCAACGGCTCAGGGGCCGGAGGCGTTGCGGCTCAGCTCCGACAAACTAGAGTGCTCCGGGCTGGCGCGCGAGCGGCGCATCGGGCGCCTCCGGTCGAGTTCAAGGCGGTGGGCACAGAACGGCGTCGCCGCGAGGGGGCGAAGACTGGTATGAAGGGGCGAGTCAGCTGCGCCGGGGGCAGAACCGGACGGCGCGGCGTTGAAACCACATTGGAGACGAATGCATGCTGAAAGTCTGGGGACGGTTGAATTCGATCAACGTGCTGAAGGTCGTGCTCGCACTCGAAGAGATCGGCCTGCCGTACGATCGGGTCGATGCCGGCCTGGCCTTCGGCATCAATGACACGCCGGAATATCGCGCCATGAATCCGAACGGCCTCGTGCCGACCATCGATGACGATGGCTTCGTGCTCTGGGAATCGAATGCGATCGTGCGCTATTTGTGCGCCGTCCATGCGGCCGGTCGTCTTTGGCCCGAGGACCCGCGCGTGCGGGCGGATGCGGACCGCTGGATGGACTGGCAGACGACGACGCTCAATCCCGCGATGGTGCCGGCCTTCGCCGGCCTGGTGCGCACACCGCCGGAAAAGCGCAATGCGGAGGCCATCGAGCAGTCGCGGTTGCGGACCGACGCAGCGATCGGATTGCTGGAGGCCAAGCTGGAGGGGCAGGATTTCATCGCCGGCGGATCCTACAGCATGGCCGACATCGCGCTCGCGCCGATCATGCACCGATGGCTGAACATGCCCATCGAGCGGTCGACCCAGCCGAACGTCGCGCGCTGGTACGCCAACGTCATGGCCCGCCCGGTCAGTGCCAAGGTTCTGACGCTGCCGATCAGCTGATCGATGTTCTTTCCGCTGTCGAAGATCTTCTGGTTCGTGGCGCTGCCGTCGAACCTTCTCGTTCTGCTGGTTGCCGCGGGGGTGACGCTTCTGTTCACCCGCTGGAGGCGAGCGGGACGCGCCTTGTGCACGGCCGCGGTGCTGGGTTTCCTGGTGGCGGGATTCTTGCCGCTCGGTGTGGTCTTGCTCGGTCCGTTGGAGAACCGCTTCACGCGGCCTGCGGCGGATGCGCCTGCACCCGACGTGATCCTGGTGCTCGGCGGAGCGCTCGACACGGATCTCAGCCTCGTTCGCGGGATCGTGTCGCTAACCGATGCCGGCGGGCGGATGACCGAGGCCGTCGCACTCGCACGGCGTTATCCCGAGGCCCGAATCGTGTTCAGCGGCGGCAGCGCGCGGCTGGTCGGGGCAGGGACGCCGGAGACCGCCGCCGCACAGCGCTATTTCCAGCAAATGGGAATCGATCCGGCACGCATCTCTTACGAGAGCCGCTCGCGCAACACCTACGAGAACGCGGTCTTCACGCGCGATCTGTTCCAGCCGAAATCGGATGAGCGCTGGTGGCTGGTCACCTCGGCGTTCCACATGCCGCGCTCGATGGGCATTTTCAGGCAGGCCGGCTTCCCGGTCACGCCCTGGCCCGCGCATTACTACACGGCTCCGGGCAAATTCCGCTGGATGGAGGTCAGCTACGGATTGCGGCTGACGGAAGTCGGCGTCCGGGAATGGGTCGGGCTCGCGGCCTATTGGCTCTCGGGCCGAACGGATTCGCTGTTTCCAGCCGCGTCCTCGGGCGGCAAGCCGAGCTTGTAGAGTCCGCGAAAGTCCTCCGGATCGGCAGGCTTTCCCTTGCGGTAGATCGAGATCTTTCCGGCGCGCGCGAGGCCGATGGCGGCGCGGCGGACGTGGTGGATCCAATGGTGCCAATCCGCGCCCTCGCCACGGCGTCCTTCCGCAAAGGCCTTGGCGGCTTCGGTCGGGCTGATCATCCGGCCGGGCCCGCGCTGCGTGCAGAGGCTGAAGATCACGTCCTCGATGCCGGGGCGGCTTTCACCCTTGGGGGGCTTCGGGCCGGCGGCCGGGGCGTCGTCGGAGGGCGGCTTGGATTTCGATGTCTCGTTCATGCGATGCAGATGCGCGCCCGCGAGGCTGCGGTCAAGTGTCGGGCTTCTCGGGCGGCTCGTACATGACGGCATGCTGGGCGTCGGAGATGAACTGCCGAGCCCACATCACCCAGAGCACCGCGGCTGTCGTGCACATGAACACCCAGGGTCCGAGAAACCAGCCAAAATACGCGAGGGCGAAGAAGAAGGCGCGCTGGCCGCGCGTGAAGTGCCGGCCGGCCGCAATGTTCATCTGGGCGGCCCGCATGGCGATGCGCCGACGCTCGCGCTGATCGGGCGACAGTCTCGGCGGCGTCGCGCCGACGAGGATGGCTGCATAATTGAACAGCCTGTACGACCACGCGAATTTGAAGAATGCGTAGCCGAAGATCACCAGGAGGCCGACGATCTTGATCTCCCAGGTTTCGCGGCTGGTGCCGGGGCCGAGCGGCAGGTCCGAGAAGATTTTCAGCACGTCGTCGGTGGCGCGCAGCAAAGTCGCGGTTCCGCCGATGGCGAGAAGCGAGGTCGAGGCGAAGAAGGCGCTGCCGTTCTGCAGCGAGCCCATCAGGGAAGCATCGACGATGCGAACGTCGCGCTCAGCCATCTCGAGCATCCAGCGGATGCGATACCGGTTCATCTGCTGGTTGAGCCCGAGGGTTGCGCCGGGGCCGTGGCCCAACAGGACATGATAGACGCCCCAAGCGGCCACAAAGAAGCCGAGAGCCAAGAGATCGGGGAGGCGCAAGAGATCGGTCAATGCTGAAACCCGGGTTCGATTCGTCGCCCTGCGAGGATGCGGAAGCCTAACCGTCCGGCTGCTGCCCCGCGAGGCTTTTGTGCACCGCCGCGCCGCTTGACGTCGAAGCGCGCGCGTCCTCTGCTGAGCCGAACGGGGAGCGGGCGTCCGCATGAGTGAATCGAGACACGGGTCCGATCCGGAGACAGTCGCGGACGATCACCGCGCCGGCTGGGCCTTTCTGCGCCAGGAACTCCGCGCGCGGCGCGAGGCCGCCGCGTTGGGCGGCCCGGCGGATGTACGAGCGCGGCATCGGGCGCGCGGCAAACTGCTGCCGCGTGACCGGGTGATGCGTCTTCTCGATCCGGGTTCGCCGTTTCTCGAGATCGCGCCTCTGGCGTCCGAGGGGATGTATGGAGGGGACATTCATGGCGCCGGATTGATCGCGGGCATCGGCCGGGTGAGTGGCCGCGAAGTGATGGTGATCGCCAACGATTCCACCATCAAGGGCGGCACTTATTTTCCGATGAGCGTGAAGAAGCATTTGCGCGCGCAGGAGATCGCGCAGGAAAATCGCCTGCCGTGCGTGACGCTGGTGGATTCCGGCGGCGCCAATCTTCCGCACCAGACCGAGGTGTTTCCCGATCGCGATCACTTCGGCCGGATCTTCTTCAATCAGGCGCGCATGTCGGCGATGGGCATCGCGCAGATCGCCGTCGTGATGGGAAGCTGCACGGCCGGCGGCGCTTACGTGCCGGCCATGTCGGACGAGACGATCATCGTGCGCGGACAGGGCACGATCTTTCTGGCCGGGCCGCCGCTCGTGAAGGCTGCGACGGGCGAAGTGGTCGGGGCCGAGGAACTCGGAGGCGCGGATCTGCATACGCGAGTTTCGGGCGTCGCCGATCATCTCGCCGAGAGCGACGAGCACGCTCTGGTGCTGGCGCGGGGCATCGTCGCGCGCTTGCCGCGTCGCGCCGCTTTCGAGGTTTCGGAGCCATGCGAGCCGCTGCATCCGGCCTCCGATCTGGACGGCATCGTGCCGCTGAACCTGCGCGCCTCCTACGACGTGCGCGACGTGATCGCGCGGATCGTCGACGCGTCCGCGTTCGACGAGTTCAAGGAATTGTACGCGCCGACGCTGGTGACAGGCTTCGCGCGCATTCATGGGATGCAGGTCGGTATTCTGGCGAACAATGGGCTGCTGTTTTCCGAATGTGCCCTGAAGGGCGCGCATTTCATCCAGCTCTGCACGCAGAGGCGCATCCCGCTTCTGTTCCTGCAGAACATTGCCGGGTTTATGGTGGGTCGAGCCGCCGAGGCGGGCGGCATCGCGCGCGATGGGGCGAAACTCGTCGCGGCGGTCGCCTGCGCGGCCGTGCCAAAAGTCACGCTGATCATCGGCGGTTCTTATGGCGCCGGAAATTATGCGATGTGCGGACGCGCCTACCAGCCGCGCTTTCTCTTCACGTGGCCGAATGCAAGGATCAGCGTCATGGGCGGCGAGCAGGCGGCTTCCGTGCTGGCGACGTTGAAGCGCGACGCCATCGAGGCCAAGGGCGAGGCCTGGAGCCCGGAGGACGAGGAGGCGTTCAAGTCGCCCATTCGCGAAGGTTATGAACGCGAAGGCTCTCCCTATTACGCGACGGCCCGGCTCTGGGACGATGGGATCATCCTGCCCGAAGAAACGCGGCGCGTTCTCGCACTCGCGTTCGCAACCTGCCTCGGCGCACCCGTTGAGGAGACGCGTTATGGCGTCTTCCGCATGTGAGATCCGCATGAGCCGTCTCGCACATGATCCAGAAGGCCAGATCTACGCCCGCCGCATCTGGGGCATTGCCGGCGGCACCGCGTTGTTTGCCGCCTGCGTGATCGGGGTCGCGCTGTTCATTGGCTCACGCCAATTGCTGAAGGACGGGTTCGACTGGGGCTACGACGTGGTCCTGTTCGCGGCTTCCGCCATCGTGTACGGGCGCGGGCCGCAGGCTGAGCGCGCCTGCGCCCTGTTGATCGGCATCGTGATGGCGACCGCGGGTTTTCACACGCTCTACGATCTCTGGGACAAGGTCGTCGCGCCGCGTCCCATCGAGCCCATGACGCTCGGCTTCTCGGCTTTGTCGGCAGCGACGTTCGGGGTGATCGTCGTGGCGCTCCTGTTGCGCTTCCGGCATTCGGAGAACCCGCTCATCCATGCGACCTGGGTGTCGTCCCGCAACGCCATGATCTCGACGGCGCTCTACTCGTCCGTCAGCCTGTTCGCGCGTCTCGCGACCTCGCGGCACATGGAATATGCGCTCGACCTGTTTGCCGCCGGGCTATGTTTCCAGGCGGCTGTCGTGATTGCGCGGGACGTGCTGCGCGATGCGCGCAAGCGCCGCTCCCGACCCGTGGAGGCCTGATGTTCGCATCCGTGCTCATCGCCAACCGCGGCGAGATCGCCTGCCGCATCATGCGCAGCGCCAAGGCTTTGGGCATGCGCACCATCGCGGTCTATTCCGATGCTGATCGCGAGTCCCTGCACGTGCGCATGGCGGACGAGGCGCATCGCATCGGGCCTGGCCCCGCCGCGCAGAGCTATCTGTCGATCCCCGCACTCATCAAGGCCGTACGCGACAGCGGTGCGGATTGCGTGCATCCGGGCTATGGCTTCCTGGCCGAGACTGCCGAATTCGCCGAGGCTTGCGCGGCTGCGGGGGCGGTCTTCGTCGGTCCGCCGGCGTCGGCGATCCGCGCCATGGGCCTGAAGGATGCCGCCAAGGCCGCGATGCAGAAGGCCGGGGTGCCTGTGACGCCCGGCTATCATGGCCAGCGTCAAGAGCCTCGCTTCCTGCGCGACAAGGCCTATGAGGTCGGCTACCCGGTGCTCATCAAGGCCGTGGCGGGCGGCGGTGGACGGGGCATGCGCCGCGTCGACGCCCACATGGAATTCGAATCCATCTTGGCGGAGGTTCAGCGCGAGGCGCAGGAGCTGTTCGGTCATGCGCATGTGCTGGTCGAGAAATGCGTCGCGTCTCCGCGTCACGTCGAGGTTCAGGTGTTCGCCGACAAGGCCGGGCACGTCGTGCACCTGCACGAGCGCGATTGCTCGCTGCAACGGCGGCGGCAGAAGATCGTCGAGGAAGCGCCGGCTCCGGGCCTGGGCGATGCCTTGCGGGAGAAAATGGGTGCGGCCGCGGTGGCCGCCGCGAAGGCCGTCGGATACGAGGGCGCCGGCACGGTCGAGTTCATCGTCGACGCGTCGAAGGGCCTCGACAAGGCGTCGTTCTACTTCATGGAGATGAACACCCGGCTGCAGGTGGAACATCCCGTGACCGAAGCCATCACGGGCCTCGATCTCGTGGCGCTGCAATTCAAGGTGGCGGCCTGCGAGCCGCTCGGTTTCGGGCAGGAGGATGTCGCGCGGCGCGGTCATGCCATCGAGGCGCGGCTCTATGCGGAAGATCCCGAGATCGACTTCCTGCCGTCGCCCGGCCGCATCGTCGCGCTGGAACTGCCTACGGGAGAGGGACTTCGTGTCGACGCGGGCTATGACGCGGGCGACGTGGTGCCGCCCGACTACGATCCGCTGATCGCCAAGATCGTGGCGCATGGGAAGACGCGGGAAGAAGCCCTCGACCGGCTTGGCCAGGCTTTGCGCAAAACCATGGTGGCCGGACCGAAAACCAATCTGGCCTTCCTGCGCGCGCTCTGCGTCGCGCCGTTCATGCGCACCGGCAGGTACGACACCGGATCGATCGAGCGGGATCCGCAGGCGCTTGGCGCGGGGCCTCGGCATCTCGACAGGCAAGCCGCCGCGACGGCGGTCGCCGAACTCGTGTCTCGCGAACTCGCTCGCGGTGTGGCGGAGGGCGGCGGCGGGCCATGGGGCGTCGCCGACGGTTTTTCGCTCGCGCCGCCGCGGCCGACACTGCGCCCGTTTCTGGCAGATGGCGTGCTCCACGTCGCGCAGGTCTCCTTCGGCCCGCAGGGTTTGCGTGTCGAGATCGACGGCGTGGCCGCGGTCGACCCCGGTGGAGACATCAGGCTCGTTCCCGCCGGGGCTGCGCTCCTCGTGTCGCGTGCCGGACGCCAGCTCGAGGTGCGATTTCCGGAGGCGCGCGATCATCGGACCGCGTCGGCCGGGGCGGGGTCGAACGTCCTGCTGGCTCCCTTGCATGGAAGGCTGGTCGAGCTGCGGGTTCGTGTGGGCGACCGGGTCGAGCAGGGCGACCGGGTCGGCACGCTCGAAGCGATGAAATTGTCGCATGCCCTCGTCGCGCCGCGTTCGGGGGTGGTCGGTGAGTTGCTGGCCGAGGAAGACTCGCAGGTGGCGCAGGGTGCGCGGCTGATGGTCATCGGAGACTGACCACTCGCCTGTGGGCTGCGGCTCCTTGCCACTCGCGTCGCGATGCCGGCGGCGGTAGAGAGGCGGCATGGCACTTCATCTGCTGAAACTCTGCGTTGGGGCCGAGTCGATCCGCGATCTCGAGGAGTGGATCGAGATGCGGCTGGGAGAGTTGCGCCGCCAGAAGCAGGCCGCCGAGCAGTTTCACACGACCCGCATGGTGCCGAAACGGTGCGACGAACTGCTGGACGGCGGTTCGCTCTACTGGGTGATCAAGGGACAGATCGCGGCGCGGCAGACGTTGCTCGCCGTGCGGCCCTTCACCGACCGGGAGGGTATCTCGCGCTGCCATCTCGTGCTGGAGCCCAAGGTGATTCCGGTTCTGCCGCGACCCTGCCGTCCCTTTCAGGGCTGGCGCTACCTGAGGACGGATGACGCGCCACAGGATCTCGGCGCAGGGCTGGGGGAGGTCGCCGAGATGCCGGAAGACTTGCGGCGCGAATTGCGCGAACTCGGTCTTCTCTGAGCCGGCTGAACTTTCGGCATTCGGGTGGGACACTTGCCGATCGGCATGGCGCATACGATCTTGGGTGCATGAGCAAGCTGATCAGGACGGTAAGTCAGGAGAACGGCCGATGAGCGGTGACGACAAGTCGCCGGCGCTGCATCGTGGCCGCACCGGTTCCGCCGTCGATTCATTCCTCGATGCCGCCGCCACCGTCGCTCCGACGGGCGCGAGACGCGGCCGGTTGATCTTCGCGCTGGATGCGACGATGAGCCGTCAGCCCACCTGGGATCTCGCCCAGTCGCTTCAGAGCCGCATGTTCGAAACCGCGAGCCTGCTTGGCGGACTCGACGTCCAGCTGGTCTATTTCCGCGGTTTCGGCGAATGCCGGGCATCCTCGTTCGTCACGGGCGGCGAAGGCCTGTCGCGGCTGATGGCGAAGATCCAGGTCCAGGGCGGACAGACGCAGATCGGCAAGGTGCTGCGCCATGCACGCGACGAGGCCAAACGGCAGCGTGTCGGCGCATTGGTCTTCGTGGGCGACGCCATGGAGGAAAATCCGGACGATCTCGCGGCCGTCGCGGGCGAACTCGGGCTCTTGGGCACCAAGGCCTTCCTGTTCCAGGAGGGGCGCGACACCCGCACCGAACTGGTGTTCAAGGATCTGGCGCGCCTGACGGGTGGCGTGCACGCGCATTTCGATGCGTCGGCTCCCGATCGCCTGGCCAGTTTGCTTTCCGCGGCTGCCGCCTATGCAGCTGGCGGCCGGGCTGCGCTCGAGAAACACGGCGGCGCAGCCGCGAGCCTCCTTCTCACCCAGATGCGCTGAGCCTCGCCCGTCTTATGAATTTCATCATCGCTCTCACGATCTTGTTCGCCGGCTACTACGGCATTCGCTGGTTCGCCCGGACCAATCCGGCGACGATCATCCGCGTCGGCAAGCAGGCAGCGGGCGTCCTGGCGCTCGGCATGGCGGCGTTTTTGATGATGCGCGGTCGTTTCGAGATGGGCGCCGGCCTTGGCGGAATGGCGCTCTGGCTGCTGGGCTGGAGCGGCATGCCGAACGGGTTCAAGAACGTTGGCGGCGCTCCGAAGGTTTCGCGCGTGCGTTCCGCCATGATCGAGATGCAGCTCGATCATGCGAGCGGCACGCTGCAGGGCACCGTTTTGGCGGGGGCCCATGAGGGGCGAGCGCTGGCCGAGCTGACGCGTCCGCAATGCGAGGCGCTGTACCAGACCTGCCGGAGCGACGATCCCGAGGGTGCGCGTCTCCTAGAGGCTTATCTTGACCGCCGGTTTGCCGGCTGGCGTGACGCAGGTGAGGCTGACGGCGACGCGGGCGGGCGGAGCGGCGGGGCGCGCCAGCCGGGCGCTATGTCGGAAGATGAAGCTTATGAAGTCCTGGGACTTCAAAAGAGCGCTACGCGGGACGAGATTGCGCGTGCGCACCGGTCGCTCATGAAGAAACTGCATCCCGATCACGGGGGGACGACGAGCCTCGCCGCCCGAGTGAATGAGGCCAAGGACGTCCTGATGCGTCGCCATCAGTGAAACTCCACACACGCTACGCGAGAAAACGGGATCGGTAAGGGCAGCCGGATCGGTCATCCGGCGGTCAGTTCTTGGTCGTGAAGCAGCCGAAGCCGGAACGCTTCAGCGCCTTGCAGGCCGCGTTGGCCTGGCTCTCGTCCAGGCCGGCGAAGCGGGCGCGGTAGAGCGTGCCCGAACCGCTCTTGACCGGTTCGGTGAAGGGCGTGGCCGAGCCGAGCGCGCTGCGGCTGCTGGCCTTGGCGCGCGCCAGCAGGTCCTGGGCCTTCTCGGCGTCATCGGTCGCGCCGATCTGGATCATGTATCCGGAGCGCGCCGAGGCAGGACGGGAGAAGTCCGTGCGGGCGGCGGGACGGGGCTCGATGCGCGAGGTGGTGTCGGCACGCGACGCGGTCTCGATGCGGGCCGGTGGCATCAGGGCAACGGGCTCGGCGCGCGCCACCTGCGTCTCGGCGCGAAGCTCGATCTTCTGGCGCGGCGCTTCGGCGGCGGCCGACGGGCCCGTGACCCAGCGCATGTTGGACGGCGTCGAGGTCGGGACGACGGCGGCCGCGACGATGCGGGGGCCGGTCGAACCGTCGAGCGAGACGCCACGATATTGCGACGTGCCCGGCGGCAGCGGATCCGGCGAGCGCTGCAGGCCCGAGACATAGGCAGGGCGGGCGCGCTCGATTTGAACGGGGGCCGCGGAGGCGAGCTGGATCGGACGCGAGGCCTCGGCCTGGGGCGCGGCGCCGCGCATCGGCTCGAGACGGACGGCCTCAGCCTGGACGGGTTCGGCGCGGGCGATCTCGACCCGCTCAGGCACGGGGATGGGAGTCGGCGCTTCGGCGACGACCACGGGCGGCTCGACCGTGCGAGCCTGGGCGATCATCGGGACGGTGCGGCGACGCGAGGCGAGTTCGATCTTGCTCTCGATGAGGCGGGCCATGATCTGGTCGCGGCCGGCAGCGCTCTTGCCGCCAAGCACGACCGCGATGATGTGCTGATCGCCGCGCTTGACCGAGCTCAGGAGATTGAAGCCGGAGGCGCGGGTGTAGCCGGTCTTGATGCCGTCGATCCCCTCGATCTTGCCGAGAAGCCGGTTGTGGTTCCGCATCACAGAATTGCCGTAACGGAAGTTGTGCGTCGAGAAATAGGCGTACTGGCGCGGGAAGCGCTCCTGGATGGCGCGGCCCAGCGTGACGAGGTCGCGCGCGGTGGTGATCTGGTCGGGGTCAGGCAGCCCGGAGGCGTTGGCGTAATGGGTGCGGGACATGCCGAGCGAACGGGCGCGGGCCGTCATCATTTCGGCAAAGCGTTCTTCAGAGCCGCAAACCGCTTCAGCCACCGCCGCCGCGACGTCGTTCGCGGATTTGGTCACCTGGGCCTTGATGGCGTTCTCGACCGAAATCGACTGTCCCGGCCGCAGCCCGAGCTTGGAGGGCGGCATGGACGCGGCGTGCGCCGTCATGGTGATGGGACTGTCGAGGCGGAGCTTGCCGCGCTCCATGGCTTCGAACAGAAGATAAAGCGTCATTACCTTGGTGATGGACGCGGGGTGACGCGTGTCGTTCTCGTTCTGGGCGTGCAGGACACGTCCGGAATTTACGTCGACAACGATCGCGGCATAGGGAGGAGAATAGGGGGCGGCCCGGGTGACCTTGGCTTTTCCCCGGCGCGGACGAGCCTCCGCGTCCGAAGTCGGCACAGCGATGCCCACAAGAAGGCTCAGGCTTGCCAGAACTGCACAAAGGCGACCACGCCGGCCTGCAACGCCACTCATGTACATCACACTGTCCTCGTACGGAGGCGGCGACATCGCCCAAACAACGGCGCGTCACCTGATCACAACATCCAGAGACCGTACGGGAGCGCGGTTACGCGGCGGTTAATAGCGTGTTGAAGGAAGGACTCTTTTCCGGGATTCGAACATCGCTGGCGACCTGTCCGGGCTCCCGCACGCTTAGATCGGAACGGATGCGGAAACTTATGTTGCAGTGCAAAATAATGTTGACGATTTGGTGCAGTGCACATATAAAAGGCATCGGTAGCAGGCCGGATTTGCTCGGTCCGCTCAGGAGCCGCCTGGCGGCAATTATCGAGGGCAGACAGCATGTTCAAGAATCTGGAAGAGATGCAGAAGTTCAGCAAGGATCAGATGGACACGGCGACTGCCGCGGCCTCGACCCTGTCCAAGAGCGTTCAACAGATCGCCATCGAAGCCACCGACTATTCCAAGAAGTCGCTCGAGACTTCGACGCAGTTCGTCGAGAAGCTGCTCGGCGCGAAGTCGCTCGACTCGGCCGTTCAGATCCAGTCCGAATATGCCAAGTCGGCCTACGAGGGCTTCGTGGCCCAGGCGACGAAGTTCGGCGAACTCTACACGAACCTCGCCAAGGAAGCCTTCAAGCCGGTCGAATCGGTCGTCGCCAAGGCACAGGCCGTCGCCAAGTAAGACCCGACGACTGCCGGCCGCTAGTGCGGCCGTGTCATCGGTTGCGCATCCGCCGGGAGACCGGCGAACGAGGCCCGGCTTGCGCCGGGCCTTTTTGCGTCTGTGGATCACGCGCTTTGCGGCGGCGGCATCCGACGCACGGTTTGTTTCACAGCGAAGCCACGCCGGGTGGCTGGCGCACCGCACGCAACGCACCTAGACTGCCATGTCATCGGGCTGACCTTGGCTCTGCGTAGCTCGGTCCGCGAATGCGAAAGCCGCTTTCGGACGGAGCGGCCAAATCGCGCAGGGCTGACGGACGGGGACCCCTTATCAGGCGCGTGGATCGAACTACATAGAGTACGGGACAGGGATAAGTCACTGTGACGGTCGGCGATACTTCTTACGACGCATGCGCACGGACAGCGAACGTGGAACGGGACGGCGGACCTTCCGCCGGACGATCCGTGTCACGGCGACTCGATGGACCGGTCGCGCGACGACGCGATGTCGCTGAAGGAGAAGCCGTGAATTGTGCAGACCCGCTTCGGGCGGCCAAGGAACCGCGCAAGGGCGGCTCCGAGGGTGGGAACAACGGCTCGGGCACGGCAGTTATCACCCGCACCAAAACCCAGACCAAGAAGCCGGGCATGTATCGCGTTCTGATCCTGAACGACGATTACACGCCGATGGAATTCGTCGTCACGGTCCTCAGGAAATTCTTCAACAAGGGCCCTGAAGAGGCTCAGAGAATCATGCTTCACGTGCACCACCACGGGGTGGGGGAGTGCGGCGTGTTCACCTACGAAGTCGCGGAAACCAAGGTCACGCAGGTCATGGATTTCGCACGAAAGCACCAGCACCCCCTGCAGTGCATTATGGAAAAGAAGTGAGAGCCGCTATGCCATCCTTCTCCAGAAATCTCGAACAGTCGCTCCACAGGGCTCTCGCGGTGGCCAACGAACGCCATCATGAATATGCGACGCTCGAGCATCTTCTCCTCAGCCTCCTGGACGACCAGGATGCAGCCGCGGTGATGCGCGCCTGCTCGGTCGACACGGATGTCCTGAAGAAGAACCTGGTCGAGTACATCGATCAGGAACTCGAGAATCTCATCACCGAAGGGCGTGAGGATGCGAAGCCGACCGCCGGCTTCCAGCGCGTCATCCAGCGCGCGGTCATCCATGTGCAGTCGTCGGGCCGCGAGGAAGTGACCGGAGCCAACGTGCTCGTGGCGATTTTCGCCGAGCGCGAGAGCCATGCCGCTTATTTCCTGCAGGAGCAGGACATGACCCGTTACGACGCGGTCAATTACATCAGCCATGGGATCGCCAAGCGGCCCGGCATGTCGGACCCCTCGAAGTCGCCGCGCGGCGCGGATGAGGAGAACGAAGGCCGCGAGCAGCGCGGCGAGGCGCGCGAGGCTCCCGACGGCAAAAAGAAGGAAGGCGCGCTCGAAGCTTACTGCGTCAACCTGAACAAGAAGGCGCGCGACGGACGGATCGATCCGCTGATCGGCCGCGAGTCCGAGGTTCAGCGCACGATCCAGGTGCTGTGCCGCCGGCAGAAGAACAATCCGCTGCTCGTCGGCGATCCCGGCGTCGGCAAAACCGCCATTGCGGAAGGTCTGGCGCGCAAGATCATCAAGGGCGAAGTGCCGGACGTTCTCGCCAAAGCGACGGTCTTCGCGCTCGACATGGGCACGCTTCTGGCCGGCACGCGCTATCGCGGCGACTTCGAAGAGCGCCTGAAGCAGGTGATGAAGGAGATCGAGCAGCATCGCAACGCGATCCTGTTCATCGACGAGATCCACACGGTGATCGGCGCGGGCGCGACGTCGGGCGGCGCGATGGACGCGTCGAACCTGCTGAAGCCCGCCCTCGCGCAGGGGTCGCTGCGCTGCATCGGTTCGACCACCTACAAGGAATACCGCCAGTATTTCGAGAAGGATCGCGCCCTGGTGCGTCGTTTCCAGAAGATCGACGTCAACGAGCCGTCGGTGCTGGATGCGGTCGAGATCATGAAGGGCCTGAAGCCCTATTTCGAGGAATTCCACAAGGTCCGCTACACCAACGAGGCCGTGAAGGCGGCGGTCGAACTCTCGGCGCGCTACATCCACGACCGCAAACTGCCCGACAAGGCGATCGACGTGATCGACGAGACGGGCGCGTCGCAGATGCTGCTGCCCGAAAGCCGCCGTAAGAAGACGATCGGGATCAAGGAGATCGAGGCGACCATCGCCACCATGGCGCGGATTCCGCCCAAGACCGTGTCGAAGGACGACGCCGAGGTGCTGCAACACCTCGAGGAGACCCTGCGTCGCGTCGTCTATGGTCAGGATGCCGCCATCGGCGCTCTGTCTTCGGCGATCAAGCTGTCGCGCGCCGGGCTGCGCGATGCCGAAAAGCCGATCGGCTGCTATCTGTTCTCGGGTCCGACGGGTGTCGGCAAGACCGAAGTCGCGCGCCAGCTCGCCAAGAGCCTCGGCGTGGAGATCACCCGGTTCGACATGTCCGAGTATATGGAGCGCCATACGGTGAGCCGTCTGCTCGGCGCACCTCCCGGCTATGTCGGCTTCGACCAGGGCGGCCTGCTGACCGACGCCATCGACCAGCATCCGCATTGCGTGCTGCTGCTCGACGAAATCGAGAAGGCGCATCCGGATCTGTTCAACATCCTGCTGCAGGTCATGGATCACGGCAAGCTGACGGATCACAACGGCAAGCAGATCGACTTCCGCAACGTCATCCTGATCATGACGACCAATGCGGGCGCGGCCGACATGGCCAAGGCGGCTTTCGGCTTCCATCGCGGCAAGCGTGAAGGCGACGACATCGAGGCGGTCAACCGTCTCTTTGCGCCGGAATTCCGCAACCGTCTGGATGCGATCGTGCCGTTCGGTCATCTGCCGGCCGAGGTCATCACCCAGGTGGTCGACAAGTTCATCATGCAGCTGGAGGCGCAGCTCGCCGATCGGAACGTCGCGATCGAGCTGACCGACGAGGCTCGCAAGTGGCTGGTCGAGCACGGCTATGACGAGTCGATGGGCGCACGCCCGATGGCCCGCGTCATCCAGCAGCACATCAAGACGCCGCTGGCCGACGAGGTGCTGTTCGGCCGTCTGAAGGGCGGCGGCACTGTGCGGGTCGTGGTCAAGACGGACGAGAACGGCACGAAGGCTCTCGGCTTCGTTTATCCGGAAGGTCCGGTGCTGCCGCGTCCGGAACGCGACATCGTCGAGGCGGGCAAGAAGCGCGTGCGCTCCGAGCCGGAGGTCCGGCGAGCCAAGGGCGCCACCAAGAAGGCGTCGGCCAAGTCGGGGCCGGGGTCGCCGCCGGCCGGCAAGGGTGGTTCGCCGATGGTGCCGAAGGTGCCGCTCAAGGGTTGATCCTCAGTCGCGGCCCGCATCCACCCGGATGCGGGCCGCACTGCATTTGCGAGCACTCCCTTGAAGATGACGATGGCCGCGGTTCGTCAGCCCGCAAGGCGTGAGGGCGTCTCCGCCGCCCGCGCCAGGCGCCCCGCTTGAGCGCCGTTCCCCCCTCGAATGCGACCGTTGGGTCCGATGATCTCGGCGGCCGGACGGCGCGGGGCTGGTTCATTGAGGGTTTTAGGCAGGCCGCGTCCGGACCCATGTTCATCGTGGCCGCGAGCCTGTTCGGCGTCGGCTCGCTGGCGCGGGATGCCGGTTTTTCGGTGGGTGTCGCGGTTGCGTCGACGATCTTCATCTGGGCCGGTCCCGCGCAGGTGATCTTCTTCGCCGCCGTCGCGACGCAAACTCCCTTGCCGGCCGTGGCCCTCTCGGTCGGGCTGTCGTCGATCCGCTTCCTGCCGATGTGCGTCGCTCTCCTGCCGCTGCTGCGGACGCGGAAGACCGGCATCCTGACGATGATCGCGGCGGCGCATTTCACCGCCGTGACGGTCTGGGCGGAGTCGATGCGACGCCTGCCAGGGCTGCCGCAGGGTGGGCGGTTGCCGTTCTATTTCGGCTTCGGCATGGCGTGCATCCTGGGGACGTCCATCTCCACGGCCATCGGATATCAACTCGCCGCGGAACTCCCGATGCCTCTGGCGGCAGGCCTGCTGCTGCTGACTCCGATCTACTTCATCGTGACGCTGCTGCGTGGCGTGCGCCGGACGATCGACTGGCTCGCGCTGGTGCTGGGTCTCGCGCTGACGCCCGTGGTGGCGCAGTTCCTGGGTTCCGGGCCGGACCTCTTCGCCATCGGCATCGTGGGCGGAACCGCCGCCTATGCGGTGCAGAAGTTTCTGGATCTCCGACGCGTCGGGAGGCTGAAATGACCTTCGCGTTCGCGGGCGATCTCGCGCCATACCTGATTCTGCTGGTGTTCGGCTTTTTGCCCAGCGAGATCTGGCGGGTCATGTCGGTGTTCATCGCGCGCGGTCTGGACGAAAGCTCTGAAGTGCTGGTGTGGGTCAGGGCGGTGGCCAGCGCTCTCCTGGCGGGCGTCGTCGCCAAGCTCATCCTGACGCCGCCCGGCGCACTGGCCATGGCGCCGTTCATCTGGAGGCTTGCCGCCATGGTGGCGGGCGTCACGGCCTTCTACCTGCTGCGCCGCTCGCTCATCGCGGCCATCGTCTGCGCCGAAACGATCCTCATCGGCGCAGCCTGGTATTTTTCCGCCTAGAGCGCCGCGCGGATCTTGTCGGCGTGAACCTGCAGGGCCTCGCCCTTGGCCATTTCACCGGTGTGCGGGCGTACCGCTATGCCCTCCCATCGCGGCAGGATGTGGACGTGCAGGTGGAACACCACCTGGCCGCCGGCGGTCTCGTTGAACTGCTGCAAAGTCAGGCCTTCGGCCTTCATGCCGGTCTTGACCGCCGCCGCCACTTTCTGGACGGCCTGCATATACGGGCCGAGGGCCTCGGGCGGCATGTCGAGGAGGCCGCGCGCGGGCACTTTGGGAATCACCAGCACATGGCCGTCGGCGCGCGGCATGATGTCCATGAAGGCCAGCGCCGCCTCGTCTTCGTAAACCTTGGTGCAGGGCATCTCGCCGCGCAGGATTTTTGCGAAAACGTTCTGGGGATCGTAGGCGGTCATGGTCTGCTCCGGCGTCGGTCAGGATCTCTCCGCTCTATCATCCGCCCTTCTTGAAGGGAACGTGCTCGCCGTAGATCTCGATCTCGGCTTCGACGTGATCGCGCTCGCGTTCAAGAAATCCTTCCACCGCGCGGGCTAGCCGAGGGTCGGCGAATTCATGCGCCGAGTAGGTCTCGACCGGCTCATAGCCGCGCGCCAGCTTGTGCTCGCCCTGCGCGCCGGCCTCCACGCGCGACAGGCCGTGGGCCAGCGCGTAATCGATGGCGCGGTAGTAGCAGAGCTCGAAATGCAGGCACGGATGCTCCTCGATCGCGCCCCAGTTGCGGCCGTAGAGCGCGTCGTCGCCGATGAAGTTGATCGCGCCCGCGATCCATCGTCCGGCGCGGCGCGCCATGACCAGCAGGATGCGATCGGCCATGGTCTGGCCCACCTGGGTGAAGAAGGCGCGGGTCAAATAGGGCGTGCCCCATTTGCGCGATCCGGTGTCGATGTAGAAGTCGAAGAAGGCGTCCCAGTGCTGACGCTCGATGGCCTCGCCCGTCAGGCTGAAGACCTCGATGCCGGGGGCCAGCGCCTGCTCGCGCTCCTTGCGGATGTTCTTGCGCTTGCGCGACGCCAGCGCGGCCAGAAAGCCGTCAAAGTCCGCATAGCCGCGATTGAAGAAATGGAACTGCCGTCCGGTGCGTTTCAGCCAGCCGGCGTCGCCGAGCGCGTCCCATTCCTCCCTGGTCGGGAACGTGACGTGGGTGGACGAGCATTTTGCGCCCTCCCGCAGCGCCATGAGTCCCGCGATCAGCGTGCGGTGTGCCTCATCGTGACGCTCGCCCTGTGCGACCAGAAGGCGGCGTCCCGTGGCGGGCGTGAAGGGGACGGCGACCTGCAGCTTGGGATAGTAGTCGCCCCCGGCGCGCTCGAATGCGTCGGCCCAGGCGTGATCGAAGACGTACTCGCCCATCGAATGCGATTTGAGGTATGCGGGCGCGGCGGCCAGCAAGGTTCCGGCCTCGTCCTCCACAAGAAGATGAGACGGCCCCCATCCCTGCCGCGCGACAGCCGATTTCGAGGTTTCCAGCGCCAAGAGAAAGCGGTGGCACAGGAACGGGTTGAAGCGCTCGATCTGAGAAGATGAGTCAGGAACCGCCTTGGTCGGCGTCGGATCCCGTCGCAGCTCGCCGCCGGGATTTTGAGGATTGGCGCAGGCGTCCCATTGCGCGGGATCGACGTCGGCGATGGAGCGGAGAACACGCAGGCGCAGGGCAGGTGGGGACATGCGGGCCGGGACCTTTTGGGCAGGTCTCGATCGACCCGCGGCGGTCTTGCTAATCTAGAGGCGCGCGGCGCTGCAGCAATGGGTCAGCGGCCGAGCGGTCCTCCGCCAAGCGGTCCCCCGCCAAGCCCTGGCGGTGAATTCAGGCCGGGCGCCGTGTTCAGCCCGGGAATTCCTCCGAGGCCGGGCGGAGACGCATTCAGGCCGGGCGGCGTGCCGCCGAGCCCAGGCGCGAGCCCTCCGCCCGTATTCTGCTGGCTGGCGCGCGGCAGGGGCAGCCCGGTGTCGGGCGTGGCGTCCAGGCCGCGTCCCGGCGCTCCGGCGCGCTGGAGGCCGGGGAGGGCGGGAGCCTGAAGGCGAGGCGCGAGATTGCGCGGCAGGCTGCCGGTGGCGCGCCGCGTGACCTCGCGCGGGGTCGTCAGCAGAGATTGACCGGGGCCTGCCTCCGAGCAGAGGGATGGCCCGCCGATCGATGGACAGGCCGTCACGCTTCCCTCCAGGACCGACACGACAACGCGGGCCGGTTCGACCCGGAAGGTGAAAACCGTGCCGCGCACACCCAGCACACCGACCGGCGTACGGATCTGGTACGCGCCCTTCGGCAAGGCGCCGGTGCTGAAGCGGAAGAGTCCCTTGGTGGCGTTGAGCACGAAACGCGCACCGCCGCGTCCGGGCGAGTAGACGTATTCGTCGAGCTTCACGGACGAGCCCGGGCCGACGGCCAGCTGCGTTCCGTCCAGAAACGTGAGGTCGGCGCGGCCCGTGGCGTTGGTGCGGACCCATTCGTCCTGGATCAGCGTCGCGCCCGTCGCAATGGTGCGGCTGCGGCCGGAGATTTCGGCGGAGACGCGCGTCGTGACCGCATTGGCCCGCGCAACGTCCTGCTGGGCCAGCGCGGGCGTCGCCAGAAGGGTGCCCATCATCGCCCAGGTGATCGTTTTCATGGTCCCTCACGGTCTTGCTGTTTTCGCGACTCAAACGCCCGGGCCGCGCGTTGGATGCCACGCTTCCTCGCGCAGACCGCTGCGTCTAGTCCAGAACAGATCCGTGACGGGCAAAGAGCGCGGCGGCCACGAGGCCGACGGCCAGCAGGATGCCGGCGTTGATCATCAGCATCGCGCTCGATCCGATCGTGTGCATGCCGTAGCCGAAAATCACCGGCCCGAGCGCCTGGCCGAGGAAGAACGCGAAGGCATGCATCGAGAAGGCCGAGGCGCGGGCGCTCGGAGCGAGCGACGCCACTTCGGTCTGGACGGAATTGTGCAACAGGACGAAGCCGAAGCCGAGAACCGCGAAGAGCGCCGCCAACGATGGCCAGCCCGGCGCGAAGGCCGCGCCGGCCAGCGCCAGCGCGCCGATCACGCCGCCGACCGCCATCATCTGGATGCGGGAGAAATGCCGCGTCAGCGGTCCGACCACGATGGAATAGGCGAGGCCGCCGACACCGATGCCGGCAATGACCATGCCGGCTTCACGCGGTCCGCCCAGGCCGGCGGTTTCGAGAATTTCGGCGATGTAGGGCGTGGCGCCGAAGATCGCGATGGCTTCGACGAAAACAGTCCCGAAACAGAGCAGCGCCTTGGGATTGGCGAAGACGAGCTTGTATCGCCCGAAGGCGGCGGCAATGCTGAACGGCGGGCGCTCGGCCCTCATGCCGGCAACTTTCGGCTCGCGAAACATCCATGTCGCGCCACAGGCCGCCACGAAGGTCACGCCGGCGGCGAGCAGGAAGAAGCCGCGCCAGCCCACCGTGGTGGCGAGGAAGCCCGCGAGCGTCGAGGCGAAAACCTGGCCGATCAGCGCGGCGGCAAGGAAGCGGGCGATCGCCACCTGACGCTGGTCCGGCGGAAAGCGGTCGCCGATCATCGCCATGGCGACCGGCATCGTACCGCCGCCCGCCAGCCCGCCGATGAAGCGGAGCGCGAGGATCATGTCGAAGGACGGCGACAGCGCGCCGAGCACCAGCGTGGCGCACAGGACCCACAGGCAGATGATCAGCAGCCGGCCTTTTCCGAAGACGTCGCCAATGGGCCCGAGGATCGGCTGGCCGAGCGCGAAGGGCAGGGCATAGGCCGACGACATCAGGGCCGCGGTGGTGATCGGCACCGCGAACTCGCGCGCCATTGAACTCACCAGTGGGTCCATCGAACGATAGGCGACCGTACTGGCGAGCCCGCAGAGGCTGATGATGAAGAGAACCAAGGGGAAGCGTCCGGGGCGGGAAGGCGCCTAAGGGGGTGCTACGTGAGGCGGAACGGCTTGTCCATTCGCACGGCGCGACGCTGTAATGCGCCTTGCGCGCGGCAGCCTTGACCTCGACAGCCGGCTTCAGGGAGCGAAGCCTTCGAAAACGATCTGGTCGGCGAAGGCGCGCGCGAGCCGGATCTGATCGGGCCTTCGGACGGTCCAGCACATCACCGGGATTTTCATTGCCCGGCAGATGGAAGGCGCCGCATGGGGAAGGTCGTCCACCCGCCAGGACAGAAAGTCCGGCCGCGTGAAGCGCCAGTGAGTCAGCGTCGTCATGTCGGACACCTGATCGGGCGATAGCGTCAGCCATTCTCCGTGTTGGTAGCGGGCTTCCGCCACCAACCCCACGGGAATGTGAACGATGCCAAGCGTCGCCGCCTCGCCACGGAGGTGGGCCAGCACGGCGGGATCGAAGCTCTTCAGGGCGATCTGCCCTGCGTAGCCGCGCGCGACCGCAGCCGTCCGCGTCGCCAGCCTCATGTCGCCGTCGAAGGCGCTCTTGATCTCGCAGACCAGCGGCGCCCGGCCATCGATCAGCGCCAGAAATTCAGCCAGCGTTAGAAGTCGATCGTGTGAGCCGGTCAGCGCGATGCGACCGAGTTCGGCTGCCGTCCGGCCGGCGAGCGGGCCTTTCTGGCCGGTCAGCCGGTCGAGGTTGAAGTCGTGGAACACCATGGCCTCGCCATCGGCGGTGAGCTGGACGTCGCATTCGATGGCGAAGCCGCCCGCGATGGCCGCTTTGGCGGCCGCCGCGCTGTTCTCGATGCGGCCGCTCTTGCGGTCGTGCAGTCCGCGATGGGCGATGGGCCTCGCGGTCAGCCAGTCGGGCGCGTTCATCCGCGCACCTCGAAGATGGCCTCGACCTCGACGGCGCTGTCGAGCGGCAGCTGCGCGACGCCGACGGTCGAGCGGGCATGGCGGCCGGCCTCCCCGAAGATCGCGACCATCAGATCGGACGCGCCATTCATGATGGCGGCGAGGGCCTGGAAGTCTGGCGCGGAATTGATGAAGCCGCCGAGACGCACGCATCTGGTCACGTGGTCCAGCGAGCCGATCGCCGATCGCACCTGGGCGAGAACGTTGATGCCGCAGAGGCGCGCCGCCTCCAGTCCGGCCTCGTTGAAAATCTCGGCGCCGAGCTTGCCGCGGTGCCGCGCGTCGATCTTGCCATCGGGACCGAAAGCGACCTGTCCGGACACGAAGAGCAGGGGTCCGCTGCGCATGGCGGGCACGTAATTGGCCACCGGCGCGGCGGCGGTCGGCAGGACGATTCCGAGCGCTTTCAATCTTTGTTCGGCTGTCATGGCGTCGTCTCCCCTGCTGAATTCCGGCTGCGGGCTGATCCTGGACGGTTGCGCCAGCCCGGCGAAACCCTATTTTCGCCATGGGCCTCCCGCAGGTCAGGCTGAACGCCGTGCATTTGCGGCGACGATTTCAGATTTCGGAGCAGCGCGACATGAGTATATCCGGTTCGAGCTTTCGGTCGCGTGCGTTCCGCTGTGTCTCGGCGTCGGCGCTGCTGCCCGTCTTGCTCCTCGCCTTGCCGCCAGTCTTGGCGCAGGAGGCCGTGCCGCTGGTGCCGCACCGTGCCGTCTACGATCTCTCGCTCGGCAAAAGCACTGGTACGTCCGCCCCGACGGCGGCGCGCGGCAGGATCGCTTTCGATTTCACCGGCAGCCGCTGCGACGGTTTCGTCACCACGTTCCGGCAGATGACCGAGTTGCAGCCCAGCGAGGGTGCGACCCGCATGTCCGACATGCGCTCCACCACGTGGGAAGAGGGCGAGGGCAAGAGCTTCCGCTTCAACATCGAGACGCTGGTGGACGGCCGCTCGACCGAGAAGATCGACGGCACGGCGGAAAAGGCCAAGGATGACCAGGCGATGTCGATCGACCTCAAGTCGCCGCGCCCGACGCGCCGCGACGTCGATGCCTCGCCGTTGTTCCCGACCGATCAGGTCCGCAAGCTCATCGCGGCGGCGCGCGAAGGCAAGACGACTTTCCAGGCGAAGGTCTTCGACGGGTCGGCGACGGGCCAGAAAATCTACGACACTCTGACGGTGATCGCACCGGCCGCCACGGCGGCTCCCGCCGACGAGGCGCTGCGCGACAGCGCCATGAAGGACGTGCGGCGCTGGCCTGTCGTGGTCAGCTATTTCGAGGACGGGAAGCCCGATGGCGCGCCCAATTACGTGCTCTCGTTCGATCTCTACGAGAATGGCGTGTCGGGCAATCTGAAGCTCGATTACGGCGACTTCGTCCTCGCGGGACCGATGACCAAGCTCGATCTGCTGCCCGTCAAGGATTGCAAGTAAGAGCCTGACGTCAGCCCTTTTTCGGCGCGGGATCGAAGGCGATGCCGCGCACCACGGCAGCCTTGCCGAACTTTCCGCGCAAGGCATCCATGGCTTTCTCGGTCGCCTTGTCGCGCACGACGCGCGTGTCGGCGAGGTCGCCGTGATCGGCGTTTTGCGCATCGGTGAGGGATCCCGCACCGACGCCGATCAGCCGGAAGGCCGTGCCGTCTGTTTCCTTCAGCAGCAGTTCGCGAGCAGCTTCGAAGATGCGGGTCGCGAGTTGCGTCGGCTCATTGAGCGACCGTGCGCGCGTGCGCGACTTGAAATCGGCGGTCTTGAGTTTCAGCGTGATGGTGGAGCCCGCGAGTTCCGCCGCCTTGAGACGTGCCGAGACTTTGTCGCTGAGCCCATAGAGCGTCCTGGCCAGTGCGTCGGCATCGCTGACGTCGATGTCGAAGGTGGTTTCAGAGGACACGCTCTTCGTTTCACGTTCCGGGCTGACGATGCGCGCGTCGACGCCATGCGCCAGCCGCCAGAGGCGCGAGCCTTCCGTGCCGTAGCGACGCATCAGGTCGGTTTCCTCTGCGCGCTGCAGATCGCCAATGAGCCGATAGCCCTCGCCGGCGAGTTTTTCCTGCGTGACCTGGCCGACGCCCCAAATCAGCCCGACGGGCTTGTCTGCCAGAAACTCCACGGCCTCCGCCCGGCCGATCACCGCGAAGCCGCGCGGCTTGTCGAGATCAGAAGCGATCTTCGCCAGGAACTTGCAATAGCTCAGGCCGATCGAGACCGTGATGCCGATGTCGCGTTCGATCCGTCGGGCGAAGGTGGCGAGCACGCGATCCGGCGTCGCGCCGTGCAGCCGGCTGGTGCCGGTCAGATCCAGGAAGGCCTCGTCGATGGACAGCGGTTCGACCAGCGGGGTCAGGTCCCGCATGAGGCTGCGCACCTCGCGTCCGACGGAGGCGTATTTCGCCATGTCGGGCCGGACCACGACGGCGTCCGGGCAGGCCTTCAGGGCCTTGAACATCGGCATGGCCGAGCGCACGCCATAGGTGCGGGCGACATAGCAGCAGGTCGAGACGACGCCCCGGACGCCGCCCCCGATGATCACGGGCTTGTCGCGCAATTCCGGTCGGTCGCGCTTCTCCACGGCGGCATAGAAGGCGTCGCAATCGATGTGGGCGATGCTGAGCGTCTCGCGCTCGGCATGGGAGACGAGCCTGGGCGAGCCGCAGGCGCGGCAGCGCATCGGCTGGGCGCGGGGCTCCATCTCGGTCAGGCAGTCGCGGCAGAGGGCGCGTCGCGGGGCGTTGGCGGCGCCTTCCGACATCCCGTTCACGGCTCGGACCAGCCCGAGGGGCCGGCCAGCACGTCGCGCGCCGCCGCCACGTCGGCCGGATCGCGCCCGGCTTCGGCGGCAAAGTCCATGATCAGGGTCTGGTCGGAGGTGATGTGGTCCAGAACGGCAGCCAGAAAGCCCGGCTCGGCGGCCGCGGCCCTCAGGGAGCCGTGATCCAGGCCCGACAGGGCCAGGAACCGATCCAGCCGCTCAGGAACGCCCGCCAACCAGGTCAGGCCGGCTATGGCGAGCGCATTCGCGTCCTCGGGGCCGCTTTTTTTGGCTGCCCGGACGGGTTTAGGGTGTGAAAGCGCCGGCCGATCTTTCATTCGTCGGATTCTCAATTCATCAATGTTCGGAGCTTACAGTTCGGCTGGACTGATCGATACTTCATTCATGATGAGTACCGCGCTCAAAATAGGCAGCTCATCTCCGGAGACTCCGACCGCGCATGACCAAAACGGTTCTCATCGTAGAAGACAACGAGCTCAACATGAAGCTCTTCAACGATCTTCTCGAGGCCCATGGCTACGAGACGGTGCAGACGCGTAACGGCGTCGAGGCGGTCGAACTGGTGCGCAAGCACAAGCCAGACCTGATCCTGATGGACATCCAGTTGCCGGAAGTGTCGGGCCTGCAGGTGACGCAATGGATCAAGGACGACGAGTCCCTGCGCCACATCCCGGTCATCGCCATCACGGCCTTCGCGATGAAGGGCGACGAGGAGAAGATCCGGCAGGGCGGATGCGAAGCCTATCTGTCCAAACCCATTTCAGTCGTGAAATTTCTCGAGACGGTTCGCAATTACATCGGCGACAAGTAAGGACGTTTCCCCATGACCGCGCGCGTATTGGTTGTCGATGACGTCCTGCCGAATGTGAAGCTTCTCGAAGCGCGCCTGACTGCGGAATATTTCGAAGTCGTCACCGCGATGAGCGGCCCCGAAGCGCTGTCGATCTGCGCGCGCGGCCTGTGCGATCTCGTGCTGCTCGACGTGATGATGCCCGGCATGGACGGGTTCGAGGTCTGCCGCCGGCTGAAGGCCGATCCCGTGACGGCTCATATTCCGGTGGTGATGGTGACGGCTCTCGACCAGCCGGCCGACCGCGTTCGCGGGCTCGAGGTCGGGGCCGACGATTTCCTCACCAAGCCTGTCGACGAGATCGCGCTGCTGGCGCGCGTGCGTTCGCTGTCGCGGCTCAAGGTCGTGCTCGACGAATTGCGGTCGCGCGCGGAAACGGCGTCCTCGCTGGGCGTTCCGCATGCGGCCGTCGCGACGAGCACCGACAAGGGAACGGGCGGACGCCTGCTGATCATCGACGATCGTCCGGGGTCGTCGGAGCGCATCGCAGCCTCGCTGAAGAAAGATTTTCAGGTCGAGGTCGAGGCCGATCCGCAGGAGGCTTTGTTCCGTGCCGCGGAAGGCGCCTACGATCTCTTCATCATCAGCCTCGGGCTGAAGGACTATGACGGCTTGCGCCTGTGCAGCCAGCTTCGCTCGCTCGAGCGGACGCGCAACCTGCCGGTGCTGATGATCGCCGACAGCGAGGATCGCACGCGCATCCTGCGCGGGCTCGATCTCGGAGTGAACGATTATCTGCTGCGGCCCGTCGACCGCAACGAGCTGCATGCGCGCGTCCGCACCCAGATGCGCCGCAAGCGTTATGCGGATGCCTTGCGCGACAACGTCCAGGCGTCGATCGAGATGGCCATCGTGGATGCTCTCACGGGGCTCAACAATCGCCGCTATCTGGAGAACCATCTGGCCGGGCTCGTGGAGCAGGCGGTCAATCGCCGCCGTCCGCTGGTGCTGATGATCCTCGACATCGACCATTTCAAGAAGGTCAACGACACCTATGGGCATGATGCCGGCGACGACGTCCTGCGGCAGGTGTCGCAGCGGCTTCGCAAGGTCGTGCGCCAGGCCGATCTGATCTGCCGTCTCGGCGGTGAGGAATTCGTCGTGGTCATGCCGGACACGGCTCTCGACATCGCCTCGAAAGTGGCCGAGCGCGTGCGGCACGTGGTGGAATCCTCCCTCTTCTCGATCGAGGACGGTCGGCGGTCGATCCCCGTGACCGTGTCGATCGGGCTCGCGCAGACTGGTCAGGACCGCAATCCGGACTATCTGTACAAGCGGGCCGACCGGGCGCTCTACCGGTCGAAACACGAAGGCCGGAACCGCGTCTCGGCCGACGCCGCCTGAGCGCCACAATCTGCCGTAATTCCGTCGCGAAGGGGCGCTCTGCTCTAGCTGTCGGCCGAATCGGCGTGAATTAAGCGCGTTTGCTAAGGTTGACGGTCGGTTTAGAGGCCGGGAACGGCTTGATGGATTGCATTTCGGCATCGGCGCTGTAGGTTCTGGTCACGGGCAACGGACGCCCGCGGGACAGTTCCCGACACCAAGTTTGAATACCCTACGGAGTGCTCAGGTCCGCCGCATCTCCTGGGTCCGTGGGGTCGGCCGGTCGGATACGGTAGGAGTGGCCTCCTCGAAACACCGTATCTGGCCGGCCACCAATTTCTGGCGGTCGCCAGCTCAAAGCCTCCGGTTCGTCCGGAGGCTTTTTGCGTTTCGGCATGGACCGACCGGGCGGGCGGCGGAGCGACGCGCGCAATAAAAAAGCCGCCCGAAGGCGGCTTTCAGTCAGCGCAGGCCCGAAGGCCCGCGGCTTACTTGATCTTGGTTTCCTTGAACTCGACGTGCTTGCGCGCGACGGGATCGTATTTCTTGAAGGTGAACTTCTCGGTCTTCGTCCGGGCATTCTTGGACGTGACGTAGAAGAAGCCCGTGTCGGCGGTCGACAGAAGCTTGATCTTGATGTTGGCGGCCTTTGCCATGGTGTTCAGGTCCTGATCAGAAAGCCGGTCCGTTCTGCTCCCAGGTCGGGTTGGGCGGAACGGAGGCGATAAGGGCGTCCGGCAGGACGCTAGCCCCACGGGTCGAATTCGCCCGCACCTTACGGATCAGGCGACGGAAGTCAAGATTTCCTAGAGTTCCTCGCGCCGCCAGGCGCCGCCCCGGTCGCGATAAAGCGGAACGGGCATCATCGGGCTCATGCCGGCGTCGAGCCGAGCAGCGAGATCGGCCAGAACGGCTCGTGTAATCAGCGGCATGTCGAGCTGCGCTGCTTCATCGATCGGCAGCCAGACCAGTTCCACCAGTTCACTGTCGGGTCCGACGACGCCCTCGATCCTGTCGCAGACGGCGTCCGATTCGACTGCGAAAAATGCGGTGTCGAACCGCTTGTTGCGGCGGGGCGGCGTGATGGCGCGCGCGATCAGATGCAGGCGGTCCAGTTCCGGAAACACGTCGCGTTCGGCGAAAGCCCGCCAGGATCCGGCAGGCGCGCCGGGCAGGGGACCGTAGTCCTTCGAGCCGATGAGCAGGCCGGTTTCCTCGAAGGTCTCGCGAATCGCCGCCAGCGCGAGGGCGCGAGGCCGGATGGCGGCCGGGCGGGTGACCCGGCGCATCAAGCGCTGCTCGATCCATTCATTGAGCGAACCGGCGACGTTCATCTGCCTGTCGGCGGGGTCGACGCGCCCGCCAGGGAACACGAAGCGGCCGGGCATGAAGACGTGGCCCGCATGACGCCTGCCCATGAGCACGCGCGTGCGTGCGCCCGTCCGGTCGACGATCATCATGGTGGCGGCCGGCGTCGGGCGGATGTTGGCCACGTTCGGATCGCGGCCGCGATCGGTGCGGACTCCGTCGATGCCGGTGAAGGGCTGGCTTGCGGGCGTACCGCCGGTCAAGGGGTCCCGCCGGACCGGACGGCGCGGCTCGGCACCGTCTCGAAGCCATGCATGCGCAGGGCCCATTGGTAGGCGATGAGCGCACCCTTGAAGAGCGGCAGCATCCAGAGCGCGAGGCCGAGCGTGAGCGCCGGCCAGAGGATCATGTGGATCCAGACCGAGTCGATCAGGCTGCGCTCTTCCACCATCAACATGAGGGCGCCGATGATGTGACCCACGACCATGATGGTGAGGTAGGGCGGCGCATCGTCCGCCCGGTGATGGTGCAGTTCCTCACCGCAGGCCGGGCAGCAGTCGTTCACCTTGAGGTAGGATCGGAAGATCTTTCCCTCGTTGCAATGCGGGCAACGCCCCCAAAAGCCGCGCTTCACCGCAGGCCACCATTCGCGAATCGAAGGTTTGGGCGCGGCTTGTTCATCCGCACGGGCGATAAAAGTCATTCTAGCCTCTGGGTCGCTTGTTCGACGCCGCCTTACGTGGACCGTTGCGACGGCTGCGGGGAGTAGACGTAGTGTCGCGCCTCCCCTTGCCGCTCTTCGTTCCCGCGCCATCGAGCGACTTGCGGCTTCGGCCGTCGCTCAGCATTTCGAACCGCAAGGCTCCGGCGAAAGGTGCCGCCTCGACCAGCTTGACCTCTACGATATCGCCCAGCCGGTGCGTCTCGCCCGTCCGGTTGCCGATCAACGCATGCAGGGTTTCGTCGTAGCGGAAGTAATCCGCGCCGAGCGTGGCCGCCGGGATGAAGCCGTCGGCCCCGGTTTCGGCCAGTTTGACGAAGAGGCCGGCGCGGGTGACGCCGGCGATGCGGCCCATGAAGGTGGCGCCGATCTTTTCCGACAGCCACCCGGCGATCAGGCGGTCGGTGGTCTCGCGCTCGGCCGACATGGCGCGACGTTCCGCCGCTGAAATGCGCGCGGCGATCTCGGCGAGTTCGCCCGCCTCCATGTCGGGCAGGCCGTCGCGGCCAAATTTCAGGGCCCGGATCAGCGCGCGATGCACGATGAGATCGGCATAGCGGCGGATGGGCGAGGTGAAATGCGCGTAGCGCTTCAGGTTCAGGCCGAAATGCCCGTAATTGTCGGAGACATATTCCGCCTGGGCCTGGGTCCGCAGGACGATCTCGTTGACGACGTTCTCGTTGTCGCCGCCTTTGACGCGTTCGAGAATTCCGTTGAATTGCTGCGGCCGCAACACCTGGCCTTTGGCGAGCTTGATGCCGATGGAGCCGAGAAACTCAGCCAATCCGTTGAGTTTTTCGGCGGAAGGCTCGTCATGCGCGCGGTAGATCAGCGGCTGGCTCTTTTGCTCCAGCGTCTCGGCGGCTGCGACATTGGCGAGGATCATGAATTCCTCGATCAGCCGATGCGCGTCGAGGCGCGGTGGCACGACGACGCGATCGACCGTGCCATCCGGTTTGAGCAGGATCTTGCGCTCGGGCAGGTCCAGATCGAGCGGCGCGCGCTTCTCGCGCGCAATTTTCAGCGCGCCATAGGCTGCCCAGAGAGGCTTGAGCACGCTCTCGAGCAGTGGTCCGGTGATGTCGTCGGGCTGGCCGTCGATGGCGGCCTGCGCCTGCTGATAGGCGAGTTTCGCCGCCGAGCGCATCATGATGCGGTGGAAGGCGTGGCGGAGTTTGCGTCCGTCCGCCGCCAGCGTCATGCGCACGGCCAGCGCCGGCCGATCCTCTTGCGGACGCAGCGAGCAAAGATCGTTCGAGATGCGCTCGGGCAGCATCGGGACGACGCGATCGGGGAAATAGACCGAATTGCCGCGATCCAGCGCCTCGCGGTCGAGCGGACGACCGGGCCGCACGTAGGCGGCGACGTCGGCGATCGCGACCGTGACGACGAAGCCGCCGGGGTTTTCCGGGTCGTCGTCCGGTTCGGCCAGCACGGCGTCGTCGTGATCCTTGGCGTCGGCCGGATCGATGGTGATCAGCGGCCGGTCGCGCCAATCCTCCCGGCCTTCCATGGTGGCCGGGCGGGCGCTTTCGGCTTCTTCGAGCGTTTCGGGCCGGAAGACATTCGGAATTCCATGCGCGTGAATGGCGATGAGGCTGACGGCGCGTTCGCTCGTCATCGAGCCGAGTCGTTCGCGCACGCGTGCCGCCGGAAGCCCGAAGCGGCCTTCGCGCATGACCTCGACGGCGACGAGATCGCCATCCTGGGCCGCGCCTTCCGCTCCCGGGGGAATGGAGAGTTCGCGGTTCATGTTCTTCTTGTCGACCGGCAGCAAACGCCCGCCGCCCGCCGGAAGCGCGCGATAAATGCCCAGCACCTGCGTCTTGGCGCGCGAGATGAGCTTGATGACGCGGCCCATATACATCGGCTGGTCCGCGCTCGAATCCGGCGAGAGTTCCGTACGCATCAGCGCGCGGTCGCCGACGCCGGCGACGGGCTGGCCGGGGCGGCCCTTGCGGGGCGCATGGACGAAGATTTTCGGCGCGGGCCCGTTCTCCTCCTCGTCCCACTCGACCGGCGTGGCGGTGAGGTCGCCGTCGCGGTCGCGGGCCTTGATGTCGCACAGGACGACAGTCGGCAGCGCACCCTTCTTGTGCAGGCGCTTGCCGCGGCGCTCGATGTCGCCGCCGGATTCCAGATCCTTGAGCAGCGCCTTGAGACCGATGCGGTCCGCACCCTTGATGCCGAAGGCGCGCGCCACCTCGCGCTTACCGATCTTCACCGGAACGCCGCCGGCCGCCTCTCGCTCACGCGCGATGAAGGCCAGGATGTCCTCGCGGGACGGCAGGGCGGAGCCTGCATCGGGATCTTTGGGACGGGGAGATTTTTTCGGCACGTGAATCCGGTCAGACGAAGTGAGTTCGCCTTTCTAACACATCACGGGCCGAAAGGGTCGCGAGGCGGCGGCTTCAGCCCGCCGCCTTCTTTTTGGCCGGGGCTTTCTTCGAGGCGGCCTTCTTGGCCGCCGTCTTCTTCGCCGGGGCCTTCTTGGCCGGTGCGGCGGCCGTCTTCATCGGCTTGGCGTCTGCAAAGGGCGCATCATCCGAGTCTTCCACCGCGACCTTCGGCTTGGCTTTGGCGGCCGTCTTCTTCGTTGCGGCTTTCTTGGCCGCGGTTTTCTTGCCGGTCGCCTTTTTGGCCGGACCCTTGCGAGGAGCCTTCGCCGGGCCGGCCTTTTCCTCGATCAGACGCAAGGCGTCTTCCAGACCGATGTCCTCGGCGGTGTACATGGACGGGATGGTCGCGTTGACCTTGCCCCAGTTCACATAGGCGCCGAACCTGCCGGGCTTGACCGTCACGGCTCCGCCGGCGGGGTGCTGGCCGAGCACGCGGCCGGAGGCGTCGCCGCCGCCAGCCTCCTTGGCTGCAATCAAGGCCAGCGCCTGTTCGAGCGTGTACTGGTCCGGGTTTTCACCCTTGGGAATGGTGGCGTTGACCTTGCCCCAGTTGACGTAGGGACCGTACTTGCCCGCCTTGACGCTGATGGCGCCGCCTTTCGGATGATCGCCGAGCGCGCGCCCGGCCGACGCCCCGAAGCGCGGATTGCCGCCACCGGCTTCCTTGGTGACGATGAGATCGATGGCGCGGTTGCCGCCGATGGTCAGCACGTCGTCGTCGCGGCCGAGATTTGCGTAGGTCTTGCCGTGCTGCACATAGGAGCCGAAGCGCCCGATGCCGGCGACGATCGGCTCGCCGGTTTCCGGATGGCGCGCGACTTCGCGGGGCAGGGACAGGAGATCGATCGCCTGTTGCAGGGTGACGTCGCCGGCCGACAGGCCTTTGGGCAGGGATGAGCGCTTGGGCTTCTCACCCTCGCCGAGTTGCACGTAAGCGCCGAAGCGGCCGTCCCGCAGGGTGACTTCCTCGCCGGAGGTCGGATCGATGCCCAGAACCTTGACGCCCGGGCGCGAGGGATCGCCCGTCGCCTGGTCGGCGCTGGCGGGGTCCATGGTGCGGGTGAACTTGCATTCGGGATAGTTCGAACAGCCGATGAAGGCGCCGAATTTTCCGAGTTTCAGCGACAATTGGCCGGCGCCGCAGGCCGGGCAGGCGCGCGGGTTGGAGCCGTCGCCCTTGTCGGGGAAGATGTGGGGGCCGAGCAGTTCGTTGAGGCTGTCGAGCACCGCAGTGGTGCGGAGATCCTTGGTGCCGGCCAGCGCCGCCGAGAAGTCTTTCCAGAAGTCGCGCAGGAGTTGCTTCCAGTCGCCTTCATGGTTCGAGACGAGGTCGAGCTTCTCCTCGAGATCGGCGGTGAAGTCATAGCCGACGTAGCGCGTGAAGAAGCTTTCGAGAAAGGCCGTGACGAGACGTCCCTTGTCCTCCGGCACGAGGCGCTTCTTCTCGACCTTGACGTATTGCCGTTCGCGCAGCACGGCGAGCGTCGACGCATAGGTGGAGGGGCGGCCGATGCCGAGTTCTTCCATGCGCTTGACGAGCGTCGCCTCGGTGAAGCGGGGCGGCGGCTCGGTGAAATGCTGGCCCGCCTCGATGCGCTCCCTGGAGACGCGGTCGCCGGCGCTCATCGGCGGCAGGCGGCTTGCATCCTCGTCTTCCTCGTCGTCCTTGCCTTCCTGGTAGAGGGCCAGGAAGCCGTCGAAGCGAACCACCTGACCGGTCGCACGCAGTTCGATGCGCTTGTACTGGCCGGCATTGACGCTGGCGGCGATCTCGACGGTCGTGCGCTCGAGCTCTGCCGATTCCATCTGGCTCGCGATGGTGCGCGTCCAGATCAATTCGTAGAGCTTGGCCTGGTCGGCGTCGAGCGAGCGCAGCACGTGTTTGGGCAGGCGCGCGAGATCGGTCGGCCGCACGGCCTCGTGGGCCTCCTGGGCATTCTTCGCCTTGACGGAATATTTGCGCGGAACGGTCGGGACGTAGCGGTCGCCATATTCGTTGCCGATGACGCTGCGGGCGCTGGTGATCGCCTCGGGCGCCATGTCGACGCCGTCGGTGCGCATATAAGTAATGAGTCCCACGGTCTCGCCGCCGATGTCCACACCCTCGTAGAGGCGCTGGGCCAGCTGCATGGTGCGGGCCGGTGCGAAGCCGAGCTTGCGGGAGGCTTCCTGCTGAAGCGTCGAGGTGGTGAACGGCGGATAGGGGTGCCGCTTGGCCGGCTTGGCTTCGACGGACAGAATATCGAAGGTGGCGTTTTCCAGCGCCGCCTTGAACGTTTCCGCTTCCTCGGCCGTGCCGATGTCGAGCCGCGCGATCTTCTTGCCGTCCGCTCCGGTCAGGCGCGCCTGGAACGCAGCGCCGTCCTTCGTCTTCAGATAGGCGAGCAGCGACCAGTATTCGCGCCGGACGAATTTCTCGATTTCGAGTTCGCGATCGCAGACCAGCCGCAGGGCGACCGACTGGACGCGGCCGGCGGAGCGTGCGCCCGGCAGCTTGCGCCAGAGCACCGGCGACAGGTTGAAGCCGACGAGGTAATCCAACGCGCGGCGGGCGAGATAGGCATCGACCAGCGCGGTGTCGATCTCGCGCGGATGCTTCATGGCCTCGAGGATGGCGCCCTTGGTGATGGCGTTAAAGACGACGCGCTGCACGCCCTTGTCCTTGAGGACCTTCTTGCCCTTGAGGACTTCGAGCACGTGCCAGGAGATGGCCTCTCCCTCGCGATCCGGATCGGTCGCCAGAATGACGTTGTCGGCTCCCTTGACCGCCTGGGCGATCTCCGAGAGGCGCTTGGAGGCCTTGGCGTCGACCTCCCACAGCATGGTGAAGTCGGTCTCCGGGTCGACGGAGCCGTCCTTGGCCGGGAGATCGCGGACGTGGCCGAACGAGGCGTAAACCTCGTAGCCGTTGCCCAGATATTTGTTGATCGTCTTGGCCTTGGCAGGCGACTCGACGATGACGACGTCCATGGAAAATTCCTTGAGATCTGAAAAGATGCGCTGCCGGGAGGGCCGGTTCGCCCGTCACCGCCCGGGCTCCGCGGCGCCGGTCAGGGGTCAAGCTTTGGAGGCGAAACATGGTGGAGGGGCGGCAGACTGTCAAATGAGCCGCTCCGGAGAGTGCCCGGCCAAGGCAACGCTACGCCCGTCCCGGCGCTTCCAAGGCCGGGGATAAGCCATGAGGTCCGCTCGCCGATTGCAGCAATTTCTTGCCGCAAAAGCAAAATGCTCTAAGTCAAGGCTTGGCGTTTCACCCGGGAGTCTGAAGCTTCCGCGGCCCTTTTCTCGCTTCCGGACCCCTGAATGGCAGGACTTCCTTCGCAGGCTTTCGAGCGCTTCTTTCCTTATTGGCTCAGGACGTTCGTTCGCGCGCGGGAGAGCGGCCTGGTTCTGGCCGCACTTGTTGTGGGAGTTTTCTCGGGCCTCTTGGTCGGCGTGATCGCCGAACTGGCCCAGTGGCTTCACGAAGTTTTCTATGATCTGGCGCGGCACCAGAGGCTTTCGGCGACTCCCGCGCTCGTGCCGTGGCGCGCGCTGGCCGTTCCCGTGGCGGGCGGGCTGCTGCTCTCCGCGATCGTGTATTTCGCCGGCGCCCGGTTCAAGGGGCGGATGGCCGACGCCATCGAGGCCAACGCCCTGCATGGCGGGCGGCTGAGCTTCATGGGCTCGCTCTATATCACTCTGCAGACGTTCGTTTCGAACGCCGTCGGAGCCTCGGTCGGGCTCGAGGCGGCCTACACGCAGGTCTGCGCGGCCATTTCGTCGATCCTCGGTCGGGGCCTCGCGGCCAGGCGTGCGGACATGCGGCTGCTGGTCGCCTGCGGAGCCGCCGGCGCCATTTCGGCGGCCTTCGGAGCGCCGCTGGCGGGCGCATTCTATGCCTTCGAGGTCGTGCTCGGCGCCTACGCGGTGGCATCGCTCGTTCCGGTCGTCGCCAGCGCCATCGTCGCCAGCATCGTGGCTGCGGCGATCTCGACGCATCACGGACCGATGCCGGGGATCCCCGATTTCCAGGTCGGCACGGGCGAATTCTTCGGCCACATCATGATGCTCGGGGTGATCTGCGCGGTCGGCAGCATCCTGCTCATGAAGGGCGTGGCGCTGGCCGAGCGCCTGTTCAACACGCGTTTCATCCCGCCGATGCTCCGGCCGGCGCTGGGCGGGCTCATCGTCGGGGGCTTCGCACTCATCACCCCGCAGGTTCTGGGCGCAGGCCATGGCGCATTCCAGCGCAACCTCACCGAATCGATCCCGCTGACCATGCTGGCCGGCATCATCATCCTGAAGGCGTTGGCCTCGGCGATTTCGCTCGGCTCGGGTTTCCGCGGCGGTCTGTTCTTCGCCTCGCTGCTGCTCGGCGGCATGACCGGTCGTCTCTATGCCGAGACGGTGTCTCTTTATACGTCGTTCGACTTTCCGGCCGGTCTCGCGGCCATTGCCGGCATGGCGGCCTTCGGCACCGGCGTGCTGGGCGCGCCCGTCACCATGACGGTTCTGGCGTTGGAGACGACGGGCAACTTCTCCGTCACGGTCGCGGCGCTGGCCGCCTCGGCGCTTTCGGCGCTGATCGTGCGCGAGACCTTTGGGTATTCGTTCGCGACGTGGCGCTTCCATCTGCGCGGCGAGACCATCCGCGGGCCGCATGACGTGGGCTGGGTGCGCCAGCTGAACGTCGCGCGGCTGATGCGCAAGGACGCCCGGACCGTCCCGGCCGACGTCACCATCGGGGTGGCGCGCGAGATGTTTCCGCCGGGCACCACGAAGCAGATCGTGGCTCTCGACGCCGATGGCCGCTATGCCGGACTGGTGCTGACGGCGGACCTGCACGCGACCCTGCCGGAACAGGCGACCACGCCGGTGGTCGAACTCGCCGGGCAGAAACAGGCGCGGCTGCTGCCGCACATGACGGTGCGCGAGACGCTCGACGCCTTCGAAAAGAGCGAAACCGACGTGCTGGTGGTCATCGACGACGACATGAGCCGGCGCGTCCTCGGGCTGGTCACCGAATCGCACGCGCTGCGCCGCTATGGAGAGGAACTGGAGCGCCGCAACCGCGAGTTCGCCCGTTAGCGGTGACGATCGGGAGCGCGCGACTTGCCTCCCGGCCGGTTTCGCCCCTATAGACGCTTCCATGTCCATTGCGCGCCAGAAGCCACTCTTTCCGCACCGGCACCTGCTCGGCATCGAGGGGCTTTCACGGCCCGAGATCGAACATCTGCTCGACATGGCCGAGGAGGCGGTGGAAGTGTCCCGCCAGGTGGAGAAGAAGCGAAGCATTCTGCGCGGTCGCACCCAGATCAACCTGTTCTTCGAAGCCTCGACCCGCACGCAGGCGTCTTTCGAACTCGCCGGCAAGCGTCTCGGGGCGGACGTCATGAACATGGCGGTCGCCAATTCGAGCGTGAAGAAGGGCGAGACGCTGATCGACACGGCCGTGACGTTGAACGCCATGCGGCCGGACATCATCATCGTGCGGCACCATTGCTCCGGCGCGGTGGACCTGCTGGCCAAGAAGGTCGGATGCTCGGTCGTCAACGCCGGCGACGGCTCGCATGAACATCCCACCCAGGCGCTGCTCGACGCGCTGACGATCCGCCGCCGCAAGGGCCGCATCGAAGGTTTGACGGTGGCGATCTGCGGCGATGTCGCGCATTCGCGCGTGGCGCGTTCGAACCTGATCCTGCTGTCGGCGCTGGGCGCGCGCGTGCGTGTCGTCGCGCCCTCGACGCTGCTGCCGACGGGCATCGAGCGAATGGGCGTCGAGGTTTTTCGCGACATGCGTGCGGGCATCGCGGGGGCGGACATCGTCATGATGCTGCGTCTGCAGCGCGAGCGGATGGATGGCGCTTACGTGCCATCGTTGAAGGAATATGCGCGCTTCCACGGACTCGACGACGAGAAGCTGCGTCTGGCCGCGCCCGACGCGCTCGTCATGCATCCTGGCCCGATCAATCGCGGCGTCGAAATCTCGACGTCGGTGGCGGACGGCCCTCAATCCTTGATCAACGAGCAGGTCGAGATGGGTGTCGCGGTGCGCATGGCAGTGCTGGAAGCGCTGGCGCAGCATCTGCCGAACGCATGAAAGGCTCGAGCCCCCAGATGCTTCACGCACCCATCGCCCTCGTCAACGCGCGCCTCGTCGATCCGGTCTCCGGCCAGGAGGGCAGGGGAGGCGTGCTGGTCTCCGGCGGTTTGATCCAGGATCTCGGTGCGGGGGTCACGCGGGATGCGGTCGCGAGCGACATCCGGATCGTCGATTGCGGCGGCGATGTCGTGTCGCCCGGCCTGATCGACATGCGGGTCTTCGTCGGCGAACCCGGCGCCGAGCATCGCGAGACCATCGCGTCGGCCTCGCGGGCCGCGGCCGCTGGCGGCGTGACGACAATCTGCGTCACGCCCGACACGTCGCCGGCGATCGACGACCCCGCCATCGTCGACTTCCTGATGCGGCGCGCGCGCGACAATGCGCAGGTTCGCGTGCTGCCCGTCGCGGCTCTGACCAAGGGGTTGAAGGGCCGCGAAATTTCCGAGATCGGCCTGCTGGGTGAGGCCGGAGCCGTGGCGTTCTCGAACGGAAGGCACTCTGTGCGCAACGCGCAGGTGATGCGGCGCGCCATGACCTATGCGCGCGATTTCGATGCGCTCATCATGCATGTCGCGCAGGATGAGGATCTGGCCGGCAGCGGTGTGATGAACGCGGGGGAACTGGCGAGCCGGCTGGGCCTCACGGGCATTCCGCGCGAGGCCGAGGCGATCGTGCTCGACCGGGACATGCGGCTCGTCGCCATGACGGGCGGGCGCTATCACGCGGAACTGATCAGCACGAGCCTTTCGCTCGACATCATGGCCCGAGCCAAGCAGCAAGGGATGCGGGTGAGTTGCGGCGTCTCGATCAACAATCTAACGTTGAACGAGAACGACATCGGCGATTACCGCACCTTCCTGAAACTGATGCCGCCGCTGCGCCACGAGGATGAGCGCCTTGCCCTCGTCGAGGGGCTCGCCTCGGGCGTGATCGACGTCATCGTGTCGGATCACGACGGGCAGGACGTGGAGGCCAAGCGCGTGCCATTCGCCGAAGCGGAGGCCGGCGCGGTGGGCCTCGAGACGCTTCTCGCGGCGGGCTTGCGGCTCGTTCACGCCGATCAGGTCAGCCTGCCGATCCTGCTGCGCGCCATGACGAGCCGGCCCGCGGAAATTCTGGGACTGCCGCAGGGACGGCTCGCGATCGGCGCGCCGGCGGATCTGATCCGCTTCGACCCGGATGAGCCTTTCGTGGTCGATCCCGCGACGCTTCATACGGTTTGCAAGAACACGCCTTTCGACGAGGCGCGGCTGCAGGGACGGGTGAAGATGACATTGGTTGCGGGCGCGCCCGTGCACGAATAGTCTCGCGCCATGTTTGCATCGGTCCTCGCACTGGCCTTCGGCTATCTCCTCGGCTCCATTCCGTTCGGCCTGTTGCTCACGCGTCTTGCCGGCACGGCGGATCTGCGTGGCATCGGTTCGGGAAACATTGGTGCGACCAACGTCTTGCGTACGGGCCGAAAGGATCTTGCCGCAGCGACGCTGCTGCTCGATGCGCTGAAAGGCACGGTCGCGGTGCTGATCGCGGCACGCTACGGCCAGGAATACGCGATCCTGGCGGGGCTCGGCGCCTTCCTGGGGCATCTTTATCCGGTCTGGTTGAAGTTCAAGGGCGGCAAGGGAGTCGCGACTTTCCTGGGTTGTCTGTTCGCGATGCACTGGCCGACCGGCTTGGTCTTCGTGGCGGCCTGGCTGTCCGTCGCGTTTCTCACGCGCTACTCGTCCGCGGCCGCGTTGGTCGCCAGCCTTGCGTCGCCGGTGGCCCTGCTGCTGTTCGGATTGCGCAACGAAGCCGAATTGTTCGTGGCGCTCGCCGTCCTGCTGTGGTTCCGCCATGGCGAAAACATCATGCGGCTGATGGACGGGACCGAGGGTAAGATCGGGCAAAAGGGAAGCCCGAAGGCTTGAGTTTCCGGCGCTGATTTTTTTGCAGCATTTTTCGTTCGCCTGACTTTTTTGAATTTCATTCATTGCGAGCACGCCATGAAGCTTTCCGACGCCCAGCGTCTCGACTGGTTGTGCCTGATCCGAAGCGAAAACATCGGTCCGCGCACGTTCCGTACGCTCGTCAACCGCTTCGGCGGAGCGGGGCGTGCGCTCGAGGCGCTGCCCGATCTCCTCCGGCAGGGCGGGCGAACGATCACCATCGCGGATCGCGGCGCCTGCGCGCGCGAGATGGACGCGCTGGCGCGCCTGGGTGGCGCATTCGTGTGCCTCGGCGAAGCCGAGTATCCGACGGCGCTGCGGGCGATCGATGCGCCGCCGCCCGTGCTGTCGATCATCGGCCGGGCCGACCGGCTGGCGATGCCGGCGGTGGCCATCGTCGGCTCGCGCAATGCGTCGGCCGCCGGCCTGACCTTCGCGGAACGGATCGCGCAGGACCTTGGCGTCGCAGGAATGATCACGATCTCGGGTCTGGCGCGGGGGATCGACGCGCGGGTCCATCGCGCCACTCTTCAAACCGGAACGATCGCGGTCGTGGCCGGCGGGCTCGACAAGATCTACCCGTCCGAGCATGCGGAGCTTTTCGACCGGATCGCCGAGACCGGGGTCGTCGTTTCGGAAATGCCGGTCGGCTGGGAACCGAGAGGCCGCGATTTTCCGCGCCGCAACCGCATCGTGTCGGGCATGTCGCTGGCTACCGTGGTGATCGAGGCGGCGCGCCGCTCGGGCTCGCTGATCACGGCGCGCTTTGCTGCCGAACAGAACCGGGAGGTGTTTTCCGTGCCGGGTTCGCCGCTCGATCCGCGGGCCGAGGGAACCAACGATCTGTTGCGCCAGGGCGCGACGCTGTGCACCAGCGCGCAGGATGTGATCGATGCGCTCGCCCCGATCCTGCGCGATGGCGTGCCGACGCCGGGCAGCCTGTTCGAGGACGAGACCGCGTCAGCCGCGGCCGAGCCGCTCTGGGACGAACTGGACCTCTTCGGCGAGACGCCGCCGAGATCGCTCGCAGGTCACGAGCTCGACGAGGAGAGCGCGCCGCCTCTTCATCCGCTCGTGGATGCGAGGCGGGCCTCGGAGCCGGCGTCCGACCATGAGCAACCCGACGTCTCGCTGCGGGTGCAGGCGCTTCTGGGCCCGGCGCCGGTGAACGTCGACGATCTCGCGCGGCTTGCGGACGCTTCAGTGGGGCTGGTGCGGACCGTTCTGCTCGACCTCGAGTTGAACGGTCGTTTGGAACGGCACGGCGGCAATCTGGTGTCCTTGACGGACGTGTCGCCGGATCAGTCGCCGCCCCGAACAGTCTGAAGGCAGGCCTCGGCTTCGGCCCGCGCCATGGCCAGGAAATAGGCGACGAGTTCCAGATCGGCGGTCGCAGCCAGGCGCTCGAGCTCCAAGGTCATCTGGGCGATGTAGGCGGCCGATTCCCGTTGCGCCCTTGCGCCGGCACTCTCAGCGACGGGTTTGGTCGGCGTCGGGCCGTCTGCAGGCGACGGCGCGGTCGGGTACAGGGGTGTGACGCTCGCCGGGCCTTTGGCGGAGGGTGGCTGGGACGTGACGCGTGCTTTCATCGGAGGCCTCTCAGGGCGACGCTGGACAAATCGCCCCGTTAAGCTTGACCATGCCACAGAGTCACTTGGTTTG
>JAQGJH010000083.1 GCA_028290705.1 Hyphomicrobiales bacterium | reverse complement strand
GTCTGGGACGGCGAGCGGCTGTTCCAGGCGGGACGCTTCGTCACCGAGATGGAGTACCAGCACCTCGTCTTCGAGGAATTCGCCCGCAAGATCCAGCCGGACATCGATGTCTTCGTCTTCGAGCCCTCGGTCGACATCGACCCCGCCATCACGGCGGAATTCGCCCATGTCGTCTACCGCTTCGGCCACTCGATGCTCACCGAGGACGTCGCCCGGATCTCCATGGTGGACGGCGTGCCGGTCAACCAGGACATCGGGCTGATCGAGGCCTTCCTGAACCCGCTGGCCTTCGCCGCCGGGGGCACCGCCGATGCGGCGGCCGGCGCGATCATCCGCGGCATGACCCGCCAGACGGGCAACGAGATCGACGAGTTCGTCACCGGGGCGCTGCGCGACAACCTGCTCGGCCTGCCGCTCGACCTCGCCACCATCAACCTCGCCCGCGGCCGGGACGTCGGCATGCCGTCGCTCAACGCGGCGCGCGAGACCTTCTTCGCGGCGACGTCGGATACCCAGCTGAAGCCCTATGACAGCTGGGTGGATTTCGCGCTGAACCTGAAGAACCCGGCCTCGATCATCAACTTCATCGCGGCCTATGGGAAGCACGAGTCGATCACCGACGAGACCACCCTCGCCGGCAAGCGGGCGGCGGCGACGCTGCTGGTGCTGGGCGGCAATGGCGAACCCGGGGACCGCATCGAGTTCCTGAACAGCTCCGGCAGCTGGTCCGACCTCGAATCCGGGCTGAACACCGTCGATTTCTGGATTGGCGGCCTGGCCGAGAAGAAGATGCCCTTCGGCGGCATGCTCGGCTCGACCTTCAATTTCGTCTTCGAAGTCCAGATGGAGCGACTGCAGGACGGCGACCGGCTCTACTATCTCAGCCGCACCCAGGGCCTGAACCTGCTGAACGAACTGGAGGCGGATTCGTTCGCGCAGCTCCTCGAGCGCAACACGGACATCGGCGAATCCGGCGTCCACATCAATGGCGCGGCCTTCCAGACCGCCGCCTACATTCTCGAGATGGATCAGACGCGCCAATACACCGGCCTCGGCCCGGACGGAAAGGCCGATCCTCTCGGATCGAACCCGGTGCTTGCAGCCATCAATCCGCTGGTCATCCGGCAGGATCTCGACAATGACGGCGACACGGACGTGCTGCGCTACACGGGCGGCGACCACGTCGTGCTGGGTGGCACCAGTGAGAACGACATCCTCATCGCGGGAGAGGGCGACGATACGATCTGGGGCGTTGCGGGCAATGACCGCCTCGAAGGCGGCTTCGGTGTCGATCATCTGCATGGCGGCGCCGGCGACGACATCATCACGGATTCTGGCACGGATGTCGGCGCCGCGGACGTGATCCACGGCGATGATGGTAACGACGTCATCAACGGCGGCAACGGCCTTGATCTCATCTTCGGCGGCGCCGGTAAGGACTTCATCTATGGCGGGTCCGAGGACAAGACCGTTTCGGGAGGTCGCGGCGACGATTTCATCCAGGGGCCGAGCGGCCTGAGCTTCCTTGCCGGTAACGAGGGCGACGACTGGATCGAAGGCGGTGACAGCTTCGACACTCTCGCGGGCGAGAATTCCGAGTTGTTCTTCAACTCGACGATCATCGGGCACGACGTGTTGAACGGCCGCGGCAACGACAATGATTACGACGCCGAGTCGGGCGACGACATCATGGTCCAGGGCCCCGGCATCCAGCGCAACAACGGCATGGCGGGCTTCGATTGGGCCATCCACAAGGGCAATGACCAGGCCGCCAACTCCGACATGAACGTTTCGATTTTCACCAACCAGCAGGACAACATCCTGCGTGATCGCTTCGATCTCGTCGAAGGCCTTTCTGGCTGGGACAAGGACGATCGACTGATCGGCCGCGAGTTCGTCATCGGCGCCTACGATGCCAACGGCAATGCCACGCAAGTCGATCCCGATGCGCCGCTCGACTCCTATTCGAACGCGCTCCTCGAGAAGAACATCGGCCTGATCTCGGGTCTCGATCAGCTCACCGATCACCTGACGCGCACACAAGTCACGGTGGCGGGCAAGACTGAAACGATCGTGATGGACACGTCCGATGGCTCGGACATCATCATGGGCGGCGGCGGCAGCGACACGATCGAGGGGATGGCCGGCAACGACATTCTCGATGGCGACCGCTGGCTCAACGTCCGCATCAGCCTGAGAACGACGGACGGCATCGAGATCGGCAGCGCCGACGGCATGTCGGAGCCCATCCATGATGCCGGCGGCGATGTTCTTTACGGCGGCCGCACGCTGGCCGAACTCATGTTCGACGGAACCTTCAATCCGTCGCAGCTGCACATTGTCCGAGAAATCCTCGACGGCGGCAGGGACGGTGACGTCGACACGGCGGTCTTCTGGGATCTCAAGGACAATTACGCGTTCACGGCGAACCAGGATGGCAGCATCATGGTCGAACACGTCACCGTCAGCGACGGGCCTGTCGACCCCACGAGCGGCCGCGCCCGCGAGTCGGACGGAACCGACCGGCTGTTCAACATCGAGAAACTGCGTTTCTCCGACGGCGTCGTGGATGTCTCGACACTGTTCAATGCTGCGCCCGTCGGCCTGCCGGTGATCAGCGATCAGACGCCGACGGAAGGGCAGACGCTGACCGTCGACACCTCTGGAATTTCGGACGCCAATGGGCTCGGGACTTTTGCGTATCAGTGGCAGGTCTCGGAGGACGGGGGAGCCACCTGGACCAATCTGTTGATCAACGCGACCGGTCCATCTTTTACTCCGAACGACGGCGTGCTGGGGCTTGGCAGCCAGGTGGGGGATGTCCTGCGTGTTCGCGTGACCTTCACGGACGGCGCCGGTAACGTCGAAACGCTCTTCTCCGTCCCGACCGGAGTGGTCGGCGACAATTGGAACGCCATTCCGCTCGTATCCAATACGTTCAACGGCACCGCCGGCGACGACATCGCCAACGGCACCAGCGGCGTCTTTGGCTTTGGGGCAAATGACACGCTCAACGGCAATGCAGGCAATGACATCCTGAACGGCCAGGGCGGGGCGGATACGCTGAACGGCGGCGCGGGTGACGACAGGCTCGACGGCGGCGCGGGCGCCGATACTGCGGTCTATGGCAGTGCGGTCGGCAATTTTGCCTTCACGGCGACGCCCGGCCAGATCGTCGTGACCGATGTCAACGGTGTGGATGGCACGGATACGATCAGCAATGTCGAAACGCTGAACTTCAATGGACAGTCGTTCGGCGTCACGGCCGGAACCAATGCCGCCAATGCGCTCAACGGTGGAAACGGCTCGCAGATCATCTTCGGGCTCGACGGCAACGACACGATCACCCAGGGATCGACCGCAGGTGGCCGTGACATCGTGGATGGCGGAGCCGGTGTCGATACCTACCAGCTCAACGGTGCGACCGGAGCCGAGAATTTCGTCATCTACAGTCGTGCGGCCGCGCTCTCGGCCTTCACCGGCCTGGCGCTGGCGCTGAACACCGAGATCGTGATCGCGCGCAACGGCGCGGTGATCGCCGAGCTCGACAACATCGAGGAGATCCGGGTGAACACGCTCGGCGTCACGACGCCGGGCGGAGCGGCCGGCGGAGCGAATGGCGGCGACAGCATCGCGGTGGTGGGAGACTTCACCGGCACCAGCCTGAATTTCAGCACCATCACGATCGACGGCGCGGCAACCGACGACACGGTGGACATCACGAGCCTCGCATCCGCGCATCGCATCGTGTTCCGCTCGAACGGCGGCAATGACACGATCATCGGGACGCTTCGGCCGCAGGACGTCATCGAGCTGCCGGCTGGATCGAACCTCGCGGCCGTGGAAACGCTGGACAACGGGAATGGCACCAAAACCGTTCGCACCGGCGCATATTCCATCACCTTCGCGGCCGCCGGCCTGCCCGAGATCGCGGTTGCGCAGGCGGACGACGAGGACGAGGAGGAAGCAGAAGACGCCGATGACGACAACCCGGGCCAGGGCTCCGGGTTCACGCCTGACGACGACGATCTTCCTGAGCAGGAGGAAGAGCAAGACGACGAGCAAGACGTTGAGGAAGCGCCTCCCGTGACGGACGTCGACCCGACGCCCCCATCATCGGGATTGATCGTCGGAACCGCGCAGGCCGACGTGCTCACCGGGCAAGCCACGAACGACGACATCATCGCTTTCGCGGGTGACGACGTCATCGTGGCCGGCGGCGGCGCCGACACGATTTCGGCCGGCGACGGCGCTGATTTCGTCAAGGCCGGCGAGGGCCGGGACATCGTGTTCGGCGGCGCAGGCGACGACCACCTGTTCGGCGAAGGCGGTGCGGACATGATCTACGGTGAGGCCGGAGCCGACCGCATCTTTGCGGGCGCAGGCGACGACCTCGTGGACGCGGGCGCCGGAAACGACATCGTTGCGGGTGAAGCCGGAAACGACATGTTCGTGGCGTCCGTCGGCGACGGCGATGACAGTTACGATGGTGGAGAAGGCGTCGACACGCTCGACATGTCGGCTCTCACCGCCAGCGTGCAGGTCGATCTCGGAACTGGGTCGCGCGGTTCGGCATCGAGCGCGCAGAGCGGGACCGATCAGCTCACGAGCATCGAGAACGTCATCACCGGCTCGGGAGCCGACATCATCACCGCGAGCCTGGCGGCGAACATCCTCGACGGCGGCGACGGCGCCGATACGTTCCGGTTCGAAACCTATGCGGCGGCGAACGGCGACCGCATTCTCGGCTTCGAACCTGGCGACAAGATCGATCTCTCGGGGATCGACGCCAATCTCGGGGTTGCGGGCGACCAGGCCTTCACGCTGGGGGCGAGCCTGAGCGGCGCCGGACAGCTGACGATCACCTACGAGACGACGGCCGCGGGCCAGATCACGGTGGTGCAAGGCAATGTCGACACGCAGGCCGATGCGGAATTCCGTCTCGAGCTCGAGGGTCATCACACACTCACGGATGCGAACTTCATCCGCTGATGCGTCGGGCGGCGGGGCCTGCTCCCTGCCGCCTCCTTTCTCCGATCGATGTTCTCAGACCGGCGTAGAAAATCATGGCACAGACCAAGGACGTCACACTGGCCCGCAAGCGCGCGCTCGAACATCTCACCCAGGGAATGGCGGGAACGACAGCGTTTCTCTTCGTCGTCTCGGGGGTGATCAACGTTCTGGCGCTGACCGGCTCCTTCTACATGCTGCAGATCTACGATCGCGCGCTGACGAGCGGCAGCATTCCGACGCTGGTCGCATTGTCGGTGCTGGCCATCGGGCTTTATCTTTTTCAAGGTGGGTTCGACGTGATCCGCTCGCAGGTCCTGGTGCGTGTCGGCGCGCGGCTGGATGCGCGGATCGGCCCTCTGGCCCATAGCGTCGCGATCGACATGCCGCGCTTCGGCTTCTCGGTTCCCGAAAGCCTCGAGCGCGGGCGCGACGTCGACAACGTGCGCGGCTTCCTGGCGGGTCAGGGCCCTTCGGCCTTTTTCGATCTGCCGTGGATCCCGCTCTATCTCGCCTTCATCTACCTGCTTCATCCGTGGCTCGGCGCGATGACGATTGCCGGCGCCTTCGTGCTGGCGCTGCTGACTCTCGTCAGCGAGGTGATGACGCGGCGGCTGAATGGTGCAGCGCGTGCGGCGGCCATCCATCGCAACGGCATCGCGGATTCCAACGCCCGCAACGCCGATGTCGTCAAAGCCATGGGCTTCTCGGGCGCAGCGGTGGCGCGATTCAGCAAGGCCAATGCCGAGCATCTGGAGCTGCAGACGCGCACGAGCGACATTTCGGGAACCTTCGGGGCCATCTCGCGCGTGCTGCGGATGCTGCTGCAATCCGCTCTGCTCGGTCTTGGGGCATTTCTCACCATCAAGGGCGAACTGTCCGCCGGGGCGATCATCGCCTGCTCGGTGGCCTCTGCACGGGCGCTCGCGCCGGTCGATACGGCCATCGGCAATTGGAAGGGCTTCGTCAGCGCACGTGCAGCCTTCCAGCGGCTGCGCGAGACCGTTGCCGCCTTCGCGTCCGCCACCCAGGCGACCGATCTGCCCACGCCGGTGTCGAGCCTCTCGGTCGAGCGATTGACGGTCGCGGCCCCCGGGACGGGCCACGTGCTGCTATCGGACATCAGCTTCGAAGTGCGTGCCGGACAGGCGGTCGGCATCATCGGACCCAGCGCAGGCGGCAAGACCACGCTGGTGCGGGCCCTGACGGGCGTATGGCCCTCCTTGCGCGGTCACATTCGCCTCGATGGGGCAGAGCTGTCGCAATGGCGACCCGAGATGCTCGGCCAGCAGATCGGCTACATGCCGCAGGACGTCAGCCTCCTGGATGCGACGGTCGAGGAAAACATTTCGCGGCTGGCGGTTGACCCAGACCCGCGCAAGATCATCGAGGCGACGCGCGCGGCTGGCTTGAACGAGATGATCGTGCGGCTGCACGACGGATACCAGACGCAGCTCGGGTCGCAGGGCCTTTCGATGTCGGCGGGCCAGCGCCAGCGCATCGGCCTGGCGCGAGCGCTCTACGGCAACCCCTTCCTGGTCGTCCTCGACGAGCCCAACTCCAATCTCGACGCGGAGGGCGATGCCGCCCTGCAGGGCGCGATTGAAAGCGTCCGCAATCGCGGCGGGATCGCGATCGTCATCGCGCATCGGCCGAGCGTGCTGGCCGCGGTCGATCTGATCGGCGTCGTGCAGGCCGGAAAGCTCGTGGCTTTTGGTCCGAAGGACCAGATTCTCGCGGCGCTCAACCGGCCGGCAGCCCAGACCACCGTGCAACAGGGCGGCGACGTCTCGCAGGGCATGAGGGTGCCGGCATGATCAAGATCGCGCCCAAGCAGCAAGCCCCGGAGGAGACCGGCCCCTCGCACGCCGCCTATGCGCAGAAGGATGTGCCCACGTCGCTGCGCACGCCTGCAGCGATTGCGGCTCTGCTGACCGGGGTCCTGGTGTATTTCAAGAGCCTGTTCGTGGTCGCGTCGCCCGCGCCCGAGATTTCCAGGCCTCAGGAGCAGACGCCGGACACACCTGCCTTGCGTCCGGCGCAACTCGCCGCTCAGCGTGAGGATGAAGGATCATCGGCCGAGCGCCGCAACGAGGCGGAAGAAGACTCCGAGGGCGGGTCTTCGGCGCTTCCCCTACGCCCCATGGGGAGCGGCGGGCGCATCTTCGAACGATTTTTCGAAGACGAGAAGCCGCTCGATTTCCAGCGGCTGTCAGCACGGGCCGACGCTTTCATTCCGCACTCCTTCGCGGGTCCCGTCAACGACAATGCCGCACCGCGCGAACCTGCGACATCGAGCCGTCACCAAGCAGCGAGCGGCGCCGGCGATGCCGGTGGTTCCAAGAGCGGCGACAAGGAAAAGCCAATCGAGGACGACGAGGCACGCAACCGCGCGCCGCGCGTCACCGGGCCATTGCGCCTGTCCGACATTGTGCAATCGCATCCGGTCTTCCTGCCGCTGGCGCTGCTGCTCGGCGGCGCGGTGGATCCCGATCGTGACACGCTGGGCGTGACCGGGCTGAAGGCGTCGTCAGGAAAGATTGAAGCGGCCGAGGGCGGCTGGATCTACACGCCGGGCGAAGGGCAGCTCGGGCAGGTGACGCTGGCTTTTTCGATCAGCGATGGCAAACAGGCGGTGTCGCAGACTGCGACTTTCGACGTCATGCGCAAGCCGCCGTTATCCGGCACCGAAAACGCCGATATTCTTGTCGGCACACTGAAGGACGACTCGATCGAGGCGGGCGGCGGCGACGACATCATAGATGCGCGCGGCGGCAACGATGTGATCCACGGCGGCGCCGGAGACGATCATATCCTGGCAGGCGGGGGAAACGACATCGTCTACGCCGGAGCCGGCAACGATGTCGTGTATGGCGGCTCCGGCCACGACATCCTGCGTGGCGAAAGCGGCGACGATCGGCTCTTCGGAGAAGATGGCGACGACGTCCTGTATGGGGACGCGGGCGACGACCTGATCATGGCGGGGCTCGGATCGGACGTCGTGTTCGGCGGCGCCGGTCAGGACCGGCTCTTTGGCGAGGAAGGCCGAGACACGATTGACGCTGGCGCGGGCGATGATCTCGTATCCGGCGGTGACGGCCACGACGTGTTGGCCGACGGCGCGGGTGCGGATCGCGTGTCCGGCGATGCGGGCGACGACGTCGTGCTGGCGGCAGCCGACGGATCGACCGATCTGTTCGAGGGGGGCGAAGGCCGTGACACGCTTTCGTTCGCCGCGGCGCAGACCGGCATTCTGATCGACATCGCGGCTGGAACGGCCAGCGGCGAGTCGGGCGCCGATGGCTTCTCGGGCTTCGAATCCTTCGTGGGTGGAAGCGGTGACGATGTGTTCGCCGTCGGCGACGTCCCCGTCACGCTGACGGGCGGCGGCGGCCAGAACACCTTCTCGTTCGCAACGCCTGAGCCGGTCGAAGCGGCGCCTCACATGGCCTACGTGCACGAGATCACTGATCTCGAAGTCGGCGACCGCATCCTCGTGCGCGGATACGAGATTCGTCGACGCGACGAGGATGAGGACGAAGACGACCGTGATGATCGCGATGACGATGCGCGGTTCGAGAACCAGTTCCTGAATGCGTCGGATGACGTGCGGAGCTTCCGCTTCCGGGTCGAACGAAGAGACGACGACGACGAAGAGGACACATACATCGACGTCTACCGTGACGAGGCTTCGGACGACGCCGAGATCGCCTATTCGATCAGCCTTCACGGCCGTCAACAGCTGATTTACGGCGAACTCGCCTGACAAGAGCGACGACAAGGGGAATACGCAAATGGGCGAGCAGCAACGCAATCTCTACGAAGACGTGAGCCGCAGCATGTCGTCTCCGCCAGCGGCCCGGCAATTCCGTATCAGGCCGCACGTCACCGCCGGCCTGGTGATGGCGGTCTTCCTCGTCGGCGTCTGCGGCAGCTGGGCGGCGATGGCGCGACTGGAAGGCGCGGTCATCGGGCAGGGCGTCCTGAAGGTCGATGACAATCTGAAGGACGTTCAGCATCGCGACGGTGGTATTGTCGACCAGATCGCCGTGCGGCAAGGCGATCACGTGCAGAAAGGCCAGATCCTGCTGCGCTTCGACGACGTCCAGATCAAGGCCGAGCTCTCGATCACCCGGACCCAGCTCGGCGAACTGCTGGCACGCCGCACGCGCCTGATCGCCGAGCGCGACACGCTCGAAACGCTGCAATTCCCGGCCGATCTTGGTGATCTGCTGCCCGAGGTCGAAACGACGATCCTGGGCGAGACGCTTCTGTTCACCGGCAACAAGCAGCATCGCGACAGCCAGAAGCAACAACTCGCCTTCAGCATCGAACAGACGGGCGAGGAATTGCGTGGCCTGGCGGCCAGGCGCAGCGCAAAGAGCGACGAGATCGGCATTGTCGAGGCCGAGCGGTCGAAACTGAACCAGCTTCTGAAGCAGGGGCTCATCTCGAGCGCGCGCGTGCATGCGATCAACGTCGAATGGATCCGGCTGCGGGGCGAAGCCGGCGAGATCGATGCCGCCATCGCGCGCGCCAACGTGCGGATCAGTGAAGCCAGGCTTCAGATCATCACGGTGGACCAGACGGCGCGCACCGATGCGCAGCGCGAACTGCGGCAGGTCGATGCGCGCATTTCAGAGCTGGCGGACCGGCGCGTGGCGATCGAGGACAGGCTGTCGCGCGTCGACGTGCGCGCCCCGATATCCGGTTGGGTGAACGAACTGACGGTCTTCACCGTCGGAGGAGTCGTCACTCCGGCGGCGCGGATGATGACGATCGTTCCCGACAAGGCGGACCTGCGGGTCGAGGTGAAGCTGGCTCCGGCCGACATCGATCAGGTCCGCACGGGACAACACGCACGCCTCCGCTTCACGGCTTTCAACAGAAATACGACCCCGGAAATCCGCGGCGACGTGGTGCACGTTTCGCCCTCGGTCACACGTGATGCCGCGACGGGTCAGATGCATTACACCGGCGAAGTGCGGTTCACGGCCGATGCCGGCAAGCTGGGCGATCGCAAGCTGCTGCCCGGGATGCCTGTCGAAGTCTTCATCGCGACCGAAGAGCGGACGCCGCTTTCATACTTCGTCAAACCGTTCACCGACCAGTTCGAGCGCACTTTCCGGGAAAGGTGAGAGACGCCGCCATGCCGATTGCCTTCTACTATGGCTTGATGTGGGGACTTTCTCTCAGCGCAGTCCTTTGGGTCGCAGCATGTCAGCGTCTTGCGCCCTGAGGATGCTCGGACAACGCCGAGACATCGCTGGACGAAAGAGCGCGAGGCGCCGCGGTCATGGCCGATCGAGGATGGTGCGCGCCCACGTGCCGATCTCCCGGGCGATGAAGACAGGCTGTTCGGCGATGGCCGCATGGCTCGACGACGGGATCTTCACCACGGTCAGTCGATCCCCGAGCGCGGCCTTGTATTCGACCGCGTCTTCCGCATGCGCCAGCGGATCGTGGCTGGGCTGCATGTAGAGGACCGGCGCACGCCCGGCCGCATAGTCGATGCTGCGCGCCGTCTGATCTCCGGCATGGCGTTGGCTGGCCAGGACCTCGGGATACCAGTCGCGCAGCCACCCGCTCGCATCATTGCCAGGCGCGAAGAAGGCGAATTGCAGGGCTTCGAGCCGGACCGTGTCGGGCAGGTCCGGGTTGGCGCTGTTGCGGATCGCCTCGCGCACGTTCGGCGGGCTGGGCGCATGCCCGACATTGGCGGCCACCAGCACGACGCCCGTCACGAGGTCCGGCCGCGCAGTGGCGAGCATGCGCGACACGCGATTGCCAAACGCATGCCCCACCATGATGGCCGGGCCGTTCCTATCAGCTTCGATCACCGCCGCAACGTCTCCCGCGCAATCCTCGAGATCCGCATAGGTCGGCGTGGCGCTGGACGAGCCGATGCCGCGCGGCTGCGGCCTCAGGACGCGAAAGCCATCCTGAGCCAGGTGCTCGGCCATCGGGTCGAAGTCCTCGGCGCCGCGGCCCAGCGAGGGCAGGAGCACCATCGTGGGTCCTGATCCCTGAGCCAGCACCTCAAGCCGGACCGCGCCCCGGCTGACCATGGTCTTCTCGATTGCGCCCGTCATTCGTATCGCCTTTTCTTGAAGCTTTGATGCCGATGCTCATCCCGTGGGCCCATGGCCCGTGTCAAATCAGGAGCGCACGAGCGCCAGCAACGTGCCGGCATATTCCGATTGTTGCGCGGCGGACATGTCCTGCGCGGTGAGCATGAACTTCTTGATCGTCTCCAGGACGATGCGCGGACGCGAAGCAAGTTCGTTCAGGAAGCGGTCGCTCTCGGCCGCAAAGGCGTCCGCAGCGAATGCCTTGCTGGCGAGGCCCATCGTCACGGCCTCCCGGGCCGAAACGTCGGCGCCGGAGAAGATCAGCCAGGCAAGCGCCTTGGCCGGCACTTTCTTCATCACGGCCGCCATCGCGAGCGTCGGCGGAATTCCGTGCTTGATCTCGCTGAAGGCGAGGCTCGCGTCCTCGGCCACGAGGGTGATGTCGCACCCGCCCGCAAGCGCCGCCCCGAAGCCGACGGCAGGCCGGCGCACCAGCGCCACGACCGGTAGCGGGCAGGCGTTGATGGCAGCGTAGACGGACAGGACCGCGCCCATCATCTGTTCGCGCACTTCATGCGGCTTGAGTCCATCGGTGGTCTCGCCGCGTCCATCGCGCCCGGCGCAGAAAAAATCGCCGCGACCTTCGAGGACGACCACGCGCGTGTCCGCCTCCTGGCCATGCTTGCGGATGGTTTCGGACAGGTCCCGCATCATGCCCCGCGTCAACTTGTTGCCCTCGTCGGGGCGGCTCAGATCGATGCGGACGACCCCGTTCGTTGTGCTCGTTGCAAATGCGAAGCTCGACACTGTCATCTCCGTTGACTGTCATTCGGGGCCCAGGCCCGCGCCCCGTGGAGCGCAGGCCTTGCACGCTAGTTCATATTGGGCAGCAGCTTCTTGACGTCCTCGATGAGACCCGGAGGCGTGCTGTAGAGCGAGGCCGTGATGGCCTCCAGATCTTCGGGTGAACGGAACGACATGTCGATCTGAGATTTCTCGGCCTCGGCGATCAATTGCGGATCGTTGACGGCGTCCACGAAGGCCTTGCGCAGGATCTGCACACGATCCGCCGGAACGCCGGGCGGCAGCACGTACGGCCGGCCGTACTCCGTGCTCGAGAAGACGAAACGCATGAACTGCTTCTGCTGCTCCGTCTTGGCGAAATCATAGATCGACTTGGCGTCCGGAATCTCCGGCATTGCCGCTTCCTCGGCGCGGAACAAGATGCGGAGTTTTCCATCCTGAAACAATTTGGCGCTCGATTTGAACTGTCCGTATGACGCGCAAACTCCCTGTACTTCGTCGCGCTCGATCGCCAGCAGGATGTCCGCCGTTCCGCGATAGCCCTCGACGATCTTGAACTTGGTCCCGAGCAACTGGTTGAACACGGTCGGAAGGATGTGAGTCGAATTGCCCGCGCCATTGCTGCCGACGATTAGCTCCTTGGTGAAAAGGTCCGCGGCGTCTTTCGTCGGAGCGTTCCTGCCGGCGACGCAGACCCGGCCCGGGAAGGACGTGCCGCCGATCCAGATCAGCTTTTTCGGGTCCGCCACCAGATTGGGGTGGCCGAGCAGCGCCTGATTGACGACGTTGCGGGTGATCGCGCCAATCACGGTTCCGTCCGCCGGCGCCTGCGTGGCGATGTAGTTTGCCGCGACGACGCTCGCGGCCGCCGGCATGTTCTGCACGATGATGTTTGGGTTGCCTGGAATGTGCCGGGCCCAGTGCCGCGCCAGCAAACGTGCGCCGAGATCGTATTCGTTGCCCGCCGCGAATCCGACGATCAGCCGGATCTGCTTGTTGCGAAAAAAGTCCGGATCCGATTGTGCCCGTGCGGATGCCGGGACGAAGAGCGACGCAAGGAGAATGGATGCGCATCCGACGAGTGAGCGAGATCTTTTCATGGCGTTGTCCTCCGAAAGGTGTGATCGCCCCGGTTGCTCCGGGTGCGGGTTCTTTGAGAGCTAGAACTTCTGCGTGAGGCTGGCGGCATCTCGGTCGTAGGACTCCTCGCGCGCCAATTGCTCATCGAGCCTGACGACACGATAGTAGTCGTCGAGCGCGATGAGTCTGTCTTGCACCGAGGCGACGCTGCGGGTCTGCTTGATCTTTCCGAGAACCTCCCGCACGGCCCGCGCGGCCGCGAACAGTGTCAGCGACGGAAGGGTCGCGGCATGGACGCCGAGCGCTTCCAGTTGCTCGGCATCGAGATGGTTCGGACCCGCAGCCTGCGAGAGCGTCGCCACGAAAGGGCCGGGCACATGCCGTAGCACACGGCCGATTCCCTCCGGCGTGTCGATGCCTTGCGGCTTCGCCATGTCGGCTCCCGCTTCCATGAAGGCCCGGCACCTGCGGATCGCCTCGTCCTCGCCTTCGAGCGCGAAGACGTCGGTGCGCGCGCAGATCATCATGGCTTCGTCGGTTCGGGCGTCCAACGCGGCCTTCACTTTGGCGAGCATCTGCTCGAGCGGGATGACCTGTTTGCCCGGCAGGTATCCGCACCGGCTCGGGAAAACCTGGTCGGTGAAAAACAGCGCCGCGACGCCCGCCTTTTCAAACGCCTTGACGGTCTGGCGCACGTTGTTGACGCCGCCGAAGCCCGTATCGCCATCCGCATAGACCGGAATGTCGACCGCGCTGCAGATCCGCCCGTAATGATCGGCGAAATCGCGCATGTTGGATTGACCGGTGTCGGGTTGCCCGAGCAGACTGCCGGCCGCCGCGTATCCGCCGGCTACGATGGCCTGAAATCCTTGTTCCTCGATGATGCGGGCCGACAGCCCGTCATAGGCGCCCGGAACGAGCAGCAGCCCGGGCGCGGCCAGCAGGTCGCGAAACTTCCGGCGCAGGTTCATGTCGTGCGCTCCGCCCTGCCGTCCTCGTGGGGCTGCTGCAGCCAAGGGGCATGCAGGCGCGTGCGTTCTTCCCAGTCCGCAATGGCGCTCGCGTGTTTCAGGCTCATGCCGATGTCGTCGAGCCCTTCGAGCAGCCGGGTGCGATCGGCCTCGGAAATGTCGAACGGTAGATCGGCTCCGCCCGGACCCGAGATCACGCACGTCCTCAAGTCGGCTGTGAACGGCTCCAGACCGTCGGCCTGCTGCACCCGCGCCAGCAAGGCGTCCATCCGGTCGTCCGGCAATTCGACCGGCAGGAGGCCGTTCTGCAGACAATTCTCGCGATAGAGATCGGCGATGGATCTGGCGACGATGCAGGTGATCCCCACGGCGAGAAAGGTCCAGACCGCGCCCTCGCGCGAAGATCCGCACCCGAAGTTCCGCCCCGTCACGAAGATCGAGGGTCGGGCATATCGCGGCTTGTTGAGGACATGCGACGGGTCCAGCGATCCGTCGGCCTGACGACGTGCGGCGTGGAAGAACATTTCGGCGAGATCGGGCTTGAGCGAGCGTCGCGTGGGAATGGGAGCGATCTTGTCGGTATTGACGTCATCCTCGTCGAACGGGACTGCAATTCCGGTGGTGACGATGAAGGGCTTCATTCTGTCTCTCACATGTGCCGGGGATCGGCGATGCAGCCCGCGATGGCCGATGCAGCCGCCACTTCTGGCCCGGCGAGATGCGTGCGCACGCCCTTGCCCTGCCGTCCTTCGAAGTTGCGGTTGGTGGTCGAGACGATGCGCTCTTGCGGCAGCCCGCGGTCTCCGTTGCCCCCGGCGCACATCGAGCAGCCGCTCTCGCCCCAGGCGCATCCCGCCTGTTCGAAGACCCGGTCGAGACCTTCGCGTTCGGCCGCACGCTTGACGCTCGTCGAGCCGGGCACCACCAGCGCAATGACGCCCGGCGCGGCCCGCCGGCCCCGCACGATGGCCGCGGCGGCGCGCAGGTCGGAGAGACGCGCATTCGTGCACGAGCCGATGAACACACGATCGATCTTCGTGCCCGCGATGGGGCGTCCGGGCTCGAGCCCCATATAGGCCAAGGCCCGCTCGACCTTCTCGATGCTTCCGTCCACGTCACGCTGCGGGACGACTTCGTCCAGCCCGATGGTCTGTCCCTGGTCGGTTCCCCAGGTGATCTGCGGCGCGAGTCCGCCGCAATCGACGGTGATCTCGTGATCGAAAGCCGCGTCCGGATCGCCGGGAAGCTTCGTCCATTGGCGCAAAGCGGCGTCCCAGTTCGCTCGACGGGGCGCGAAGGGCCGGCCGGCCAGATATTCATAGGTCGCGTCGTCGGGCGCAATGAAGCCCGACCGTGATCCCATTTCGATCGTGAGATTGCACAGGGTCATACGCGCCTCGATCGAAAGCGCGCGCGCCACTGGACCGGCAAACTCGATTGCGTAGCCGCGCCCGAACGATGTCTTGTGCAGGGCGAGAATCCGCAGCGCGACGTCCTTCGCACCGACGTATCTGTCGAGCCGGCCCGGCAGGTTGATCCGCAGGCTTTTGGGTCGTTTCAGCGCGATCGTCTGCGTCGCCAGGATATGCTCGAGCTCGCTGGTTCCGCAGCCGAGCCCCAGCGCCCCGAGCCCTCCCACCGTGCAGGCATGCGAATCCGGCACGCCATGCGTCGCGCCCGGCAGCACGAGACCCAGTTCCGGCGCCACCACATGGCTGATGCCTTGTTCGGGTTCGTGGAGGTCGAAGATCCGGATGCCATTTTTCCGGCTTCCGGCCCGCATGGCTTGCTGGAACGAGGCGCCGTCCGGGTTCGTGAACTCCGTCCGCCCCGGCTTCGTCGCCACCGTGTGGTCCAGCACCGACCAGGTCAGGTCGGGCCGCCGGACAGCACGGTCCGCCGCCCCGAGCTTCTCGAACGCATGGGGTGCGTGCAACTCGTGGAGTACGTGCCGGTCCACGTAAATCATCTCGCGTCCATCGAGACGCCGCGCCACGAAATGCGCATTCCAGATCTTGTCCAGCATGGTCATCGGCATGGAAAGGCTCGTCTCCCTTGCGGCATGACGCTGCATGCCTGCTCGCCGTGCGAGGTCGGCGCCTTGCTGGCCCGAGCAGCACACAAAGCTACCGGCCGCGCTCAGTATGTCAACAGATTCGAGGATGATCCTGCATTTTGCATCTACTTCGGCCTGTGCTAAGCAGGAACTGTCGACAGATGGAGCCGGATGGTGCGGAAAGCTCTAGGCGGGCAAGTCACCCCCGAGGCAGATGAGGACGCGACCGGCACCTTGGCCGAGCAGCTGTTCCACATGCTCACGGAAGCAATCCTGCAGGGCGAACTGGCCCCGGGGTCGAAGATCAGCGAGCCCATGCTGGCGCAGCGCTATGGCGTCAGTCGCGGGCCTCTGCGCGAAGCGCTCCATCGTCTGCAGGAGCGGCGTCTCATCGTCCGGACGGCGAATCACGGCGCGCGTGTCGTGCAGCCGACGCCCGAAATGCTGGCCGGGATTTTTACCGTTCGCGAAGCGCTCGAGGGACTGGCGGCCCGCGAGGCTGCGACGCGCATGACCGATGACGAAATCTCGGCTCTGGCGGCGTGCGTCCGCCGACACGAGTCCGAGTTGCAGGAATGGGTGGACGGACGGCACAACGCGCTCGGCAAGGCCGACGAGGACTTCCATTTTCGCATTGCCCAGGCCAGCCGCAATCCCCTGCTGATCGAGCTGCTCTGTCATCAGCTTTACCCGCTTTTGCGGCTCTATCGGAGCCGCAACGACAATCGCACACTGCGTCAGCGCGCACTGGTCGAGCATCAGCGAGTGCTCGGCGCGCTGGTGGATCGTGATCCGCAACTGGCGGAGCTTACGATGCAACGCCACATTGCCAGCGCGCGGACGCGGCGGACCCTTGCACTGGGCGCAAGCGTTACGTCGGAGGATGACCGATGAAAGCCGAAGGTGTTTCGCAAATGTCAGACGAAGCCATGATGCTGATTTCGACTCCCACGTCGCCCTTCGGACGCAAGATCAAGATCGCCGCGCAGGTCTGCGGTTTGAAGGCCCGTCTTCGCATCGAAAAGGGCGACCCGTGGACGGAGGGCGACAAACTTCGGCGCGCCAATCCGCTCGGCAAGATGCCGGTTCTGGTCACCTCGGACGACCAGGCAATCTACGATTCGGGCGTCATCCTGGAGTTTTTCGACACGCTGCTCGACACCCCGCGCCTGTTCCCCACGGCGCATCGCGTCGAAACGCTGGTGTTTCACGCACTCGGCGACGGGCTCATCGAAGCTGGATTACTGATCACCTACGAGCGTATGCGGCGGCCAGCCGAGTTCAGCTACGAACCCTGGATCGACCATCAGCGCGGCAAGCTCGTCCGCGGCCTGGCGAGTCTCGTCGAGAGAGCCCCCGATCCCGCCAGGCCCGATGCGGGCGCGATCGCGATTGCCTGCGCGCTCGGCTATTTCGACTGGCGGAAGCAGGTCGACTGGCGGTCGGATTTTCCGTCGCTGGTCGAATGGCTCGATGCCTTCAGCAATGCCTGTCCGGCTTACGCCGACACGGCGGCGTCGCACTAGGGGAGCGCCGCCTGCAACCAATCTCGATAAAGCGTGTTGAGCTGCGCGCGACGGACGGCGACGTTCCTGGTGCGGTATTGGATCTGCGATGCGGTCCTCGACCCACCCCGAGGGCGGCGGGTTGTGCATCTTTCAGGCTCAAACGATCGGACTGCTTGTAATGCGTATGGCTGCGCCCGAAACTACGGACGAATTCTTTGAATTCATCCGCCGCTCCCAGTTCGTCTGTGTCGGCGCGAAAGCGGCCCTGAGCCGGAACAACATCGAAGTCTATATTGCGCGGGACATCAGATCCGCCTGGGACGACGTGGCCATCTCTCAGCGCCTGACGTCTTTCGCACACAAGTACTCGGAGAATTCCGAGCCCTTCCGGAGTTTCGTCGTTCTGTTCGAAAAATCCGACGACATGAGCGAAGCCGACTTCGAAGATGCGCTGTGGGATCGTGTGCAGTCCCTGTCCAACAAGGACGCGATGCACGGTCAAAATTATGATGCTCGCGTGAGTTCCGATCCGGAAGATCCTCACTTTTCGCTCAGCTTCGGCGGCGAAGGTTTTTTTGTCGTCGGCCTTCATCCCCGCGCCAGCCGTGCCGCCCGTCGCTTTAAATATGCCGCGCTGGCCTTCAATCTCCACGACCAATTCGAGCTGTTGCGCGAGTCCGGCCAGTACGAAAAGCTGCGTTCGTCGATTTTGACACGGGACGAAAACTTCAATGGCTCGGTCAACCCCATGCTCGCCCGGCATGGCGAAGCTTCCGAAGCCCGGCAATATTCCGGTCGGGCGGTGGGTGGTGACTGGCGCTGCCCCTTCGATCCGAAGCAGAGAAAGTTCTACGATGCCCTTTGAGATCGCGCCCCGGAGCGGCGTCGCCTTCCGTCTCGCCAAGGGACAGCAGCTCAAGGTCATCGACCCGCAGGGCGAACAGGTCTCGGACCTTCTGGCGTTCAACGCCGACGACGTCCGCGAGGTCATCTCGTCGGGGCGCACGCTGGATTACGTCAGCCGCATCTTCATCACCAAAGGCGACCCGATTTATTCAAACCGCAGCAGGATCATGCTGAACGTTCTCGAAGACACGGTCGGGCGCCACGACTTCCTGCTGACGCCTTGCTCGCGGGACACGTTCCGGATCATCTACGGCGACGAACATCCGCATCATGGCTGCTTCGGCAATCTGGCGACGGCGCTTGAACCCTATGGCATCGTGCCCGACCAGATCCCCGTCGCCTTCAACGTCTTCATGAACGTGCGGCTGGATGGCGACACTGGCGAACTCAAAGTCGAGCCGCCTCTGAGCCGCGCTGGCGACCACGTCCTGTTCAGGGCCGAGATGGACCTCGTCGTGGCCTTGACGGCCTGTTCCGCGCTCCAGTCCAACAATTACAGCTTCAAGCCCATTCATTACGAGATCTGCTGAAGCTCTAGGCACCCGGTGGGGCGGTCGCTGCAAATCAAGACTTTTCTTCCGTGCTCCGGCGCAACATGATGTGGCGGGTTCAACGAAGAGAAAAGGCGACGATATGACGGGTCGAATCTGGGATCCCTATCTCACGCAATCCGACAAGGATCACCTCGCCAGGTCTCCGGACAAGCGCGTCGGCGGCGGCGCGCGTCCGGCCCTGCTGCTGGTCGACCTCTACCGAGCGGTCTTTGGCGACAAGCCGGAGCCGATGCTGGACGCCATCAAGACCTGGCCGTCGAGTTGCGGCATGGCGGGCTGGAACGCCTTGCCGCACATTCAACGGTTGCTTCAGGCGTCCCGCGCGGCCGGAATCCCGATCGTGCACATCACCATGCTGAGCGATTCCGGCATGCTGGGCTGGTTCGACGCGGCCCATCGCGACAGCCTGCCGGGCGGACGGGGCGCCGCCGCAGTCGACGAAGCGGCGCTCGAGCGCAAGCGGCGCTCGGCCGAGATCATGGACGAAGTGAAGCCCTTGGCTGGCGAAGTCGTGCTGAAGAAAACCGCGCCCAGCGCCTTCTGGGGAACGCCGCTCGCCGGACATCTCACGTTCCACCAGATCGACACGCTGATCGTCTGTGGAGAAGCGACCAGCGGTTGCGTGCGCGCATCGGTCGTGGATGCCGCTTCGCACCGCTATCGCGTGCAGGTCGTCGAGGAGTGCGTGTTCGATCGCCATGAGGCGACACACGCGCTCAATCTGTTTGACATCAACCAGAAGTACGGCGATGTCGTGCCGCTGTCGGCCGCCCTCGACTATCTGGGTGGCATCCGCCGCTGACGTCGCGAGGGTGGCAGCGACACCCTGCCGCCCTCAATGCTGTCACGACCTGATGTGGAACCTGCGGCGCAGCCGCACGTTTTAACCACGTGCCGCTGATGCGGCGACTCTCGACATGGCTGAATTGTCAGGCGCTGCTTCACGGGGCGCATCCGGCCGTTCGCAAAATTGAAGGTGGCGCATGCCGGATGATCGCTCGATGCTGGTGGATGAGCTCTCGACCTCTGAAGTCGCTTTTCTGGATCGGACGCAGGATCGACGCGTACTCGACTACACGGTACAGAACGACACCATGATCGGCCGTCTCATAGACCAGGGCTTTTTGCACGTGGTCGAGGATCCTGACCCAAATTATGTTCGCCTCATCGCCTCAGCCAAGGGGCGGGCCGTCGTCGAGCAACTCTGAAGCTGCGCCCGTCGCTCGAAACTCGACATCCTTGAACAAAGACACCGATGGCTTCCGGGGCGAGGATGATCGCGTTCGTCCGCGGTTCGGACCACTCGTCGGCAAGTTGGCCTGGCTCAGGTCAGGCATCACTTCGCCGTGATGCGGCTTGAAGAGTCGAACGCCCGAGGCACAGCCGAGTTAAAGGCTCGTGACTTGGCGGGTGGGAGATTTTTGGTGAACGATAACGCGGATCTGGGTGCGCTGGCGCGTCACTCATCGAGGTTTCTTGAACTGGTCAACAGAGTGCGCCGCCGGCACGAACTCGAGATCGACGAGGCTTTTCTGTTCGTGGCGGTGGGCTGTTTGAATTTCGATCTCCATCCCCACGACGTGTATTCGAAGCCGGTGAGCTTCGCGGCCGTCGCGGAATTCTCACGTGTTCAGCGCGAGACCTGCCGGCGCAAGCTCCTGGCGCTGGTCGACAAGGGTTTGATCCAGAGGACGAGCTACGGACTTCTCGTCAAGGACGTGGCGCTCTGGCGACGATTGAGCCTGATGGCGGGGCCGGCCGACGCGTGATCTTCGCCGCCTGGAGCTTTTCGGGCGCTGATGCGTAATCGAGACGAAGTCCGGGAGCGCGGGTCATGTGGAAGTTCATCCTCTTGGCGATGTTCTACGGTCAGGACGGCGAGATTCTCCATGAGTTTCGGGCGCCGGTCGTCCTGAACACGGAAGCGGCTTGCCGCGAGATGGTGTCGAAGAACACCTTCCAAAAAACGGAAGTGGAGAAGAACGGCCGCAAGTACCTGGTCGAGGCGAAGGCCGACTGCATCTACGATCCCCCGGCGCAGGATCAGACGACGCAGTCGATCCGCCCCTCCAAAGTTCCGCCCGGTGACACGGATCAGCAAACGGCACGGACGACCGACGCTGCCGCGCCCAAGGACATCGCTGGCCCGGATGCAGTCCCGGTGGAGCGCAAGGCAGGCGTGGCCAAGTCGTCGCGCGCGACCCCAGGCCCGCCCCCGAACGCGCCGCCTCGCGCACGCGATGCGCGCGCGCCCGTCAGGCCTGCCGTTCGCCGCAATGACGTGATGGCGACAAAGGAGCGTGCAACCTCGACGCTCTCAGCCCGCGCCGGCGGCTTCTTCGACGTATGGCCGGGTGACGTCGCAGGTCCGGAATACGACATCCCCGGTCTCGGCCGTCGGCGCTGAACCGCTCATTCCGCCGGGGCGGCGACACGATCGCCCGCGGTCGATCCTGCAGGACGAAAAACCAGATAGGCGAACAGCAGCAAATCCGCCAGCAGCAAGAGTGATCCTGCGGCGGCGAAAGGCTCGGCTGCCGGATAGCCCGCATAAATTCCCGCGATTGCGCTGGCCAACACGACGGTTCCAAATGTCCAGATGGCGGCCTGCCATTTCGCCGCGCGGCCTACGTCGAGCGCGGGATGCAGTTTGTAGAAAATGCCCATCAGGAAAAGTGAGACCCAGCCCAGCAGGTTGATGTGTGCGTGAACCGCACGCATCGTGTGGTCGTGCGACGCGCCCATGTAGACGCCCAGCGAAATTCCCGCGACCGCGAGGAGCACGGCGGCGCGGAATGAAAATGTGGATGCTTTCATGTTGGTCCCCCGGTGAGCTTCGTTCACCCTGCGGCACAGCCTGGCAAAGGTCATGCGCGCCGGACGTGCGCAGGAACACACATCGACCATTTTTTATGGTAGAGCCCTGGCTGGCGCGGAATGGCGATGAGGGCGGGCAAAATTGGAGGGCGACGCATGAGCGAAGTCGGCGGCAGCGGCCACTGGAACGAGGTCTATTCCACGCGCCGTGAGGACGGCGTGAGCTGGTTTGAGGATATACCAGACCTGTCCCTCCGTCTCATCGACCGCAGCGGAATTGCACCTGATGCGCCTTTCATCGATGTCGGCGGCGGCGCATCGCGCCTCGTCGATCGATTGCTCGAGCGAGGCTTCACCGATGTTACGGTTCTCGATCTCTCGAGCCGGGCGCTGGACAACGCGAAGTCGCGGCTCGGCGACGCGGCATCGAAGGCCGGCTGGGTCGTGGCGGACGTCAGTGCCTGGCGGAACGACCGTACCTATGGGATCTGGCATGATCGGGCTGCGTTTCACTTTCTCACGGAAACGGCTGCCCGCGAGGCTTATCTGGCGACACTTCGTCAAGCAGTGGCGCCCGGCGGGTTCGCCATATTCGGAGTCTTCGCGCCTGATGGCCCGGCGACCTGCAGCGGATTACCCGTGATGCGCTATGACGCCCGCCAGCTCGCAGAGCTTCTCGGCCCGAGCTTCGAGCTACTTCATCAGGAGCGACATGGGCACAAGACGCCTTGGAGTGTTGAGCAGAAGTTTCAATTCGCGCTGTTCCGAAGAGCGGGCTGACTTGCTTCTCCGACGATCGGCGACGGCGTTGCATTCGAGGGCGGAAGCCGTAGCGCCCAAAGCGCGAAGATCACTATCGCGACCGTGATGATCGCCGCGACGATCATCTTCACCCTCGTGTCCATGAAAACCCTCCGCCGGAGGCTTCCGCTGGCTCTCCAAAGCAGGAACCTCACAGACGCGGCCTTGTTCCGACCAGGGTGAAGCATTGCCAATCGCGGGGTCAGTCCACATGCGCATCGCGACGTTCAACATCAACGGCATCAACGGCAGGCTTTCTCACCTGATCGACTGGCTTGCGGAAACGACACCCGACATCGTCTGTCTGCAGGAATTGAAGGCCCCACAGGACAAATTCCCCAGATCCGCGCTCGAGCGCGCAGGCTATGGCGCCGCATGGGCCGGTCAGGCGCGCTGGAACGGAGTCGCGATTCTGGCGCGTGACGTCGAGCCGGTCGAAACGCGTCGCGCACTGCCGGGCGACGATGCCGACACCCAGGGGCGCTACCTCGAAGCGGCCGTCAGGGGTGTACTGATCGGCTGTGTCTACCTGCCGAACGGCAATCCGCAGCCCGGGCCCAAATTCGACTACAAACTGGCCTGGGCCGCACGCCTGCGCACGCATGCCGCATCGCTGCTGGCTGAGCGTCACCCCGTCATCCTGATGGGTGACTTCAACGTCATTCCGACGGATCTCGACGTCTATAATCCCGCGTCGTGGAAAGACGACTCGCTGATGCATCCGCAGGCTCAAAAAGCCTTCGCGGCTCTTTTGTCGGACGGATGGACGGATGCCGTGCGTCACCTCCACCCGCAGGAGCGCATCTATACGTTCTGGAAGTACTGGCGCAACGCCTGGGCGCGCGACGCCGGACTGCGGATCGACCACGCGCTGCTGAGTCCCGATCTCGCCAGGCGACTCGTGGCTTGCGGTGTGGATCGGGACGCGCGCGGTCGCGACGGCGCGAGCGATCATGCCCCGATGTGGATTGAACTCGCGCCATCCCCGCCCGGCAAGGCGGCTGGCCGAAAGTCCGCGAGGGTCACGAAAAAGCCTGTCGCGAGCTCCCGCGTGGCCGCGCGCCGCAAGGCGGCGGCGCGCAGATCCACTCCGGCGGCTACTTCGCGCCGCCGGCCGCAGCCTTCATGATCGGCGTCCACTTGGCGATTTCGCTCTGCACGAAAGCGCGCAGGCCGTCCGGGCTTCGTGACTCCTTGCGCGGCAGCTCGGCCCCGATGGCAATGAGTTTCTGGCTCGTGGCCGGATCTTCCAGCGCTGCGTTGACCGCGCGCGACAACCGCTCGACGATTTCGCGCGGCGTTCCCTTGGGCGCGAACATGGCGTTCCATCCGGAGGCCTGAAATTCGGGAAGCCCGGCCTCGCGGGTGGTCGGCACGTCGGGCAGCGCTGCCGTGCGTTCCGGCAGGGCCACGGCGTAAGCCTTGATGTTGCCGGTCTTCACCTGCTGGACGAGGTGCGGGATCTGATCGCAAAGGAAGTCGTACTGTCCGGAAACGAGATCATTGAGCGCCGGGCCGGAGCCCGTATACGCGATCATAGGCGGACGTGCACCGATGAGCGACGTGAAGAACAGGCAGGACACGTGCGAGGTCGCGCCGACGCCGCCATGGCCGTTGTTGTACTTGGCCGGATCGGCCTTCAGCATGGCGATCAGTTCCGCCAGATCCTTGGCCGGAAAGTTCTTGCGCGCCAGGATGGCGATCGGCGTGTCCGACAACTGGCTGATGTGCTCGAAATCGGTGACGGGGTCATAGGCAAGCTTCGGATAGAGCCCGACGCTGGCCGCATGCGTGCCCATCTGCCCCACCAGCAGCGTATAGCCGTTCGGCTCCGATCTCGATGCCCGTCCGGAAGCCGTGGTGCCACCCGCGCCGCCGCTGTTCTCGATGACCAATTGCTGTCCCAGCGTGCGGCTCATGTGTTCCGTGACGATGCGCGCCACCACGTCGGTATTGCCGCCCGGCGCGTAGGGGACGATCACCGTGATGGCGCGGGCCGGATAGGTCTGGGCTTGCGCCAGAGCCGTCGACAGGGTGGCGGCGGCGAGTGTTCCTGCGAGAAGGAGCGTGCGTGTGAAATGCATGAGACTCTCCATCGGTGAGGGCATGAAACGCTTACGGCAGGAACACCCCGCCATTGACGTGGATGGTCTGGCCGGTGATGTAGCGGCCGTTCGGACCAGCGAGATGTCGCACCATGGCGGCCACTTCTTCCGGTCGGCCCCGACGTCCGAGCAGCGTCGCGTGATGCTTGTGATGGTCCGGTTGCGCGGCGGAGCGTCCGCCCCTCGCGGTGTCGATCAGGCCCGGCGAAACCAGATTGACCGTGATCCCGTCCTCCGCGAGATCCTGCGCCATGGCTTTCGTCAATCCGTCGAGGCCGGCCTTCGCGGCAACCACATGGGCGCGATGGCGCGCCCCCGTATAGGCGGTCAGTCCACCCATATGCACGATGGCCGCGGCGTCGCTCCGGCGCAGATGCGGCAGCGCCGCCTGCGAGGTCAGAAATGCAGCCTCGAGATTGACGGAAAAGATCGCGCGCCACTGCGCCAGGGTGATGTCCTCGAAGACCGCCTCCGAGCGAAGCGCCGCATTGTTGACCAGAATGTCGAGGCTGCCGAAGACATCATGGGTTTGCGCCACCGCCGCCGCCACGAGCGCTTCGTCGGTCAGGTCGGCCAGGATCGTCTCGGCGCGGCCGCCTTCCGCGCGGATCATCGCCGCGGTCTCGTCGAGACCGGCACGATCGGCGCGCGCAATCAGCCCAACCGCTGCGCCCGCCCGGGCGAGATCAATCGCGATGGCGCGCCCGATATTGCGCGCCGCGCCGGTCACCAGGGCAGTGCGCCCTGCCAATTCCTTCATGGCGTTTCCTCCTGATCCGGACGCCTTTCCGGCGTCTCGGACATCTTTTCTACACGGCGCGATAGACCATCATGTCGGCGAGTGTCGCGGCATTGCCGAGCCGCTCGATGCCATGCACGGCCTCGAGCAAGCGGGCCTGCGCGGCCTCGTCGATCGCGCCTTCCGCGCACATCCGGAACTTGCCTTCGAGATCTGAATCGCTGATCGGGTTGAGCGGTCCTCCACGATAGCGTTCGTCGGCCCATTGCGTGAGCGTGCGGCCATCCTTCGTGTCGACCTCGATGCGCGAGCGGATGAGATCGTATCCCTGGGCGTCGATCTCCGGATCGAGATGCACCGATGTGCGCCTTTGCATGTCCTGCATGGCTGCGCCCGCCACGAAATCATCGCTGAATTCATGATGGCTCGCCCGGCGGCAGAGCGCGATCATGCACAGCAGCGCCGGCATCGAGAACTTGGCCTGCAGATGATTGACCGCGACCGGATAACGGATCGGCTCGATGATGTTCTTCCCCGCGTAGAAGCGGATCTCCTTGATCTCATCGGGCTTGACGTCGTGCTGCGTCACGAGCGTCAACATGGCGTCCATCGACTGATGGGTGAGGATGCCCGACGGATACGGCTTGATGCTGACGCCCGGGTCCACGATCGTATAGGTGCGGCCAAAGCCCTGCGAGAACTTCTCTTCGGTAGCGCCTTCCGCCATGACCGAGAAAAATCCCCAAGGGCCATCGAGGCAGGTCGGGTCGGCCGTAAAGCCGCGCGCCGCGAGCAGCGCCGCCGTCACGCCGTTCTCTGCCGCGCGGCCGACATGCAGTGGCTTCGTCATCGTGCCGAAGTTGCAGCGGATGCCGGCTGCCAGGCTCGCCGCGATGCCGAGCGCATGCGCCAGCTTCTCACCCGTCAGACCGAGAAGCTTGGCGGCCGCGGCGGCTGCCCCGAACGTGCCCACCGTGCCGCTCGAATGATGCCCCCGCCGATAATGCACGGGCTTCATCCATTCGGAGATCTTGCACTCCACTTCGAAGCCGGTCTGGAACGCCAGCATGAAGGCGTCGCCGCCGACGTTGCCGAGCTTTTGCGACATCACCAGTGCGGCGGTGAGCGGCGGCACGGACGGATGCGTCAGCAGCCCATAGACATGCGCCGGATCGTGCGACACTTGCGTGTCGTCCCAATCATGCGCATGGCCTGCGGTTGCGAGAACACGCGCCGCCAGCGGCGCAGGCACGCGCTTGTCACCGGCCGCGATCACATAGGCGTCTTCGCGACCGCCGGTCTCGACGGCATCGCGAGCCAGCATCTGCACGGAATGCTCGAGACCGCCCGCGAGATACAGCCCGAGCGTATCGACCATGCAGCGCTTGCCGATCCGAATCGCCTCGGCGGGCAGGTCCCGGGTCTGCACGGTTTCGATGAAGTGGATCGCATCGGACGTGACATTTTGTTGGGCGGTCATCGAGTTGCCTTCTTGTGTTCTGATGCGGCCGGGAGGTCGCGTACTGCGGACATCAGGCGCTCGCGCGCCCGCATGACGTGGTCGAAATGAGACTGGTGCGCGCGCTCGCCGTCGCCGGCCGCGATGGCGTCCACCATGTCGCGATGTTCGCCGTTCGAAATGGCAAGTCCACCGCCCTGCACGAGGCTTCGCGCCCGAAACAGATGCAGCAGCTTGACCAGATCGCGATAATGACTGGCCAGCACCGGGTTGCCGGAATGGTCGACGATGAACTCGTGCAGCTGAAGGTTCAGCGGGTAATAGGCATCGAAATCCTTGCTTTTCGCGGCCTTCTCCATGGCGGCGACCTGACGCTTCAGATCCGCCACTTCGGCGCGGCCGAGCCGCGCTGCGCAAAGCCGGCCCGCCAGCCCGAACAGAGCGGCGCGCACGGCATAGATGTCGCACGCCTCCTCGATCGACAGCCGCCGCACGAAGACGCCGCGGTTGGGCCTCAGCTCCACCAGGCCGCCGGCTTCGAGAGCGCGCAGCGCCTCCCGGATCGGCCCTCGACTCGTCCCGAACCTCAACGCAAGCTGGTTCTCGTTGATGCGGTCACCGGGCGCGATCTCCCCAGCCATGATCATCCGCTCCATCTCGGACTCGAGCAGGAGAGCGAGCGAACGGGATTTCATCAGTGCGATGTTGTCGGCGACCGAAGACATGGAATCTGCCTTTTGCAATGCCGGTGTTGTCATGGGACGCGCGGCGGCTTCGACGCTCGGCTCATTGACGCAGCCGGCGGCAAAGCGAAGCGTCGGGCGCATCGAACAAGGCCTCGATGCCGCCCCGTGCCTCTTCGGCCGCCTGCCGCGTCCATCCGCCATAGATCGCATTGTCGATGAACTTCGTCTCGAGCTCCGCAATGCTCATCGGGGCCTTGGCGCCGCCGCGCATGTAGTCCTGGCGGATCACGCGCGTGTCCCCGTTCTTCAATCTGGCCGCCAGATGCCCCACGAAACGCTCGGGGTAGGGATCGTTCGGGTCGACCACGTAGCGGATCTTGGCCGCCAGCTCTTTCGCCTGCGGATCATGGATGCGCTCATCCGTGAATTGCCCGAGCCCGGCCTTGCCGTCCAGGAACCCGATCGCCATGCAGAACGGCGTGCTGAACTTCGCCGCATAGGGCGTCTGGGGCCGATGCTTGACGGCAAGCGGCTCCCACAGCCGGTGGACCGTTCCTTCTCCCACGTCGCAAGAGATTTCCAAGATGTCTTCCGCGCGGACGCCTTCACGCGCGAGCGCGATGGCGCAGTCGATGAAGGGCTGCGTCATGGTTCCGCAGGCGAATGGCTTGAAGGCGATGTCGTCGATCACCCAACGAGAGCCGAGATCGGAGAGAAGCGGCTGATAATCAGGCTTTCTCGACGGCGCAAAGGCATGAAAGAACCCGTGCGTGCCTTCGAAGACGGTACGGGGGCCGATGAAGCCGCCGCGCGCCATCAGGGCGGCGCGCATGCCCGATTGTGCAGCCCAGCCGGCGTGCATCCGCTTCGTCCACGTGCCCTCGGCGAGATATTCGATGATGCCGGACGCCATGCTGCCGGCGATGCCCAACGCGGAAACCGTCTGGTCCCGCGTCAGCCCGAGCGCCACCGACACCGCGCCCGCCGCCGCCATGGTTCCGCAAACCGCGGTGGGATGGAAGCCGGCCTTGTGGATGGCCTTGGGCGTGACGAGGCTCAGGCGGCAGAGCAGTTCTGCGCCATAGGCGGTGGCCAGCAGCAGTCGCTCGCCGCCCAAGCCTTCGAGTTCGCAGATCGCCATGGCGGCAGGCACCACGACGGCGCCGGAATGCACGGGGCCACCCTCGAACGTGTCGTCGTAATCCTCGCCATGCGCCGCCGTGCCGTTGATCAGGGCGGCGCTGAAGGGATCGAACGCGCGTGCATGGCCGATCGCCGTTGCATCGCCCGGACCGGCGGCCGCGATGGTGGCCTGAACGTATGTTTCGTGGCGTGCCGCGATGCACAGGCCAGCCACGTCCAGAACGATGCGGCGGCAGATCTCCGCCGTCTCCGGGCCGAGAGTGTCGAGCGAGGCGGTGGCGAGCCAGTCCGCAAGCGTCTCGGCGACCGGCGGGGTGATCTCGGATGTCATGCGCGGCGCACCTCCCTTGGTCCGCCATAACCCGGCGGGACGGACGCATCGACGTCCTTATTGTCAATTGTCGACAGTTTACGATCCACGTCAAGCGGTCGGCTCCCCGGCGGAGCGTGGCTCAGACGGGCGTCAGGGCCATGCCGCCGCCCCCGCCGGGTTTGAAATGTGCGACTTTTCGGGGGCTGTCGCCGCTGGTCTCGAAACTCGCGCGACCCAGACCGCTGATCTCGATATCCAGGACATCGCCGACGTTGAGCGGACCAAGTCCGGCATGAAATCCGCCGGTGGTCACCAGATCGCCCGGGCGAAGTTCGACGAAGCGGCTGAGCCAGGCGATCTGTTCCTCGATCGAATAGATCATCAACGACGACGAAAAGTCCTGCCGCGCCTCGCCATTCACCCAGGAGCGGATGGTCAGGGCATGCGGATCGGGAATCTCGTCCCGCGTGGTGATCCACGGACCGCACGCCGAGAGACCGTCTTGTCCCTTGGGCAGAAACTGGCTCTTGCGGGTCATTCCACGCGCCGAAACGTCGACATAGGGCACGTAGCCGAAGACATGATCGAGCGCGTCGGCTTCTCGAACCCGGCTTGCGGCGCGGCCGATCACGAAGGCGAGTTCCACCTCAGGCTGAAATTCCGCCACGGCCTCGATGTCGCGAAGCTCGATCGCGCCGCCCGGCCCGATCAGATGCGGAGATTTGTGGAAGAATTCGAGCGGCTTTCGGCCGCCGCTCCGGTCCGGGTCGTTCCAGTAGTTCACGAAGGCCGCCAGCACGCGGCTCGGCCGCGCCAGAGGGGAGCGGTGTCGCACGCTCGACAACGGCCGCTTTTCGCCGGCCTCCAGCAGGGTGGCGAGACGCGGCCGAAGATCATCGAACCCCGAGATGAGGAATTCGACGGCTCCCTGCGGTCCTCGATGCTCACGGAAGGGCACAAGCCCGCTGGCATCCACGACGGTGTCGCCATTCACCAGTCCCAGGCGGTCATCGTCGTAACGGAGGATCTTCATGTTGGCGCTCCTCCTATTGGCCGCGTGTCATGGCCTGAACGCGTTGCGCCACCTCGATCGGAGTATTCATGATGCCTTCGACGATGCTCTGGACCTCTTCGCCCGTCACCAGCGTGACCTGTCCGCCGACGCGTCTGACCTCTTCATGCAATTCCGGATCGTTGACGGCCTCGATGAACGCCTTGCGCAGGGCGGCGACGCGCTCCGCAGGCACGTTCGGCGGCGCCAGCATCGGCCGCCCCAGGCGTGCCGCCGCGGTGAAGAAGTTCATCAGGCTCAGCTGCTCGTCGGTCTTCAGAAAGCGATAGATCGACGGCGCGTCGAGACCGGGCACGGGCTCTTTCTCGAAATTGAACAGCACTTTCAGGCGTCCGTCGGCGATCCAGCCCGCCAGATTGCCGCCTTGAAGTGCGTAGAGCGACTGGCACACCGCATGAACTTCGCGCCGCATCATCGCGAGCGAGACTTCCGGAACGCTCTTGTAGCCTTCCACGAGCTTGAATCGCATGCCCAGGAGACCCCTGAGGAAATGCGCCACCTCGCTGGGCGAAGAGGCGGCTCCCGCGCCACCGATCAGCAGGTCGTCTTTGAACAGATCCTCGGCCTTCTGCACCGAAACGCCCGCAATCGTCGCGCAGATCTGTGGCGAAACCTCCGGATTGCCGAGCCACTGAAACTTCGCCGGTTCGAAGCGTGCATTCGGCTCCTTCAGCAACGCCACCTGCGGGATGTTGCGCGCCACCATGCCGATGACCGAGCCATCCTGCGGCGCAATGGAATAGAGATAGTTGGTGGCGGTCAGATGACCGGCGCCCGGCATGTTCTGCGGCAGGAACGTCGGATTGCCGGGCAGGTATCGCGTCATCAGGCGTGTGATCAGGCGCGCATACATGTCGTAGTCCGAACCCACCGCGCCTGAAATGATCACCTTGACCTGCCGGCCTCGATAGAAATTCGCCACGGCTTCATCGTCGGCGCTCCATGCCGGCAAGGCGGCCAGTGTCGAAGCGGCAAAAATCAATGCGGCTGCACATGAACGGATCATGCCTGGCATCGTCACCTCCCTGATGCGGGGCGCTTGTCACGCCTCTCGAGCGGCTGCGCAGACGCGCCGCCGGCGTCAGGCTACGCTCGTTGGGAGAGACGCGCCACAGCCTCTTTTCTGGCGCATGCGAACAAGTTGTCGGCAGTGCGCTGCACGCGTGTGCAGATCGGCAATGCAGCAAGATCAGCGGGTTGACAGCACCCTAAATAAGTACATCCTGTAGCTTATTGACGCAGGTGGACACGCATGCATCCGGACGCGACGCGTTGCGGAAACGCGGATCTGCGACGTGAGTTTGGGAGGTTTCGTGAAATCCATCGATCGTCCGTCGACGCCCGTGAACACCCCGCCGCTTGCCTGGAAGAGCGACATTGTTGCGCGCTTGCTGCGCGAATCCGGCATCCCCTACATCACGCTCAATCCCGGAGCGAGCTATCGCGGCCTGCATGACAGCCTGGTCAATTACCTCGGCAACGAGGATCCCCAGATGCTGCTCTGCCTGCACGAGGATCATGTCGTGGCGATCGCCCATGGATACGCCAAGGCGACAGATCGCCCGCTGGCTTGCGTGCTGCACAGCAACGTCGGCCTCATGCATGGTCTGATGGGCATCTTCAACGCCTGGGCGGACCGGGTCCCGATGCTGATCCTCGGCGCCACCGGACCCGTGCAGCCTGAAAAGCGCCGCCCATGGATCGACTGGATCCACACGGCCAAGGACCAGGGCGCCTTGCTGCGCAACTACGTCAAATGGGACGACGAGCCGCGGTCCATGCACGGGCTCATCGAAGGCGTCATTCGCGGACTCCAGATCACCACCACGGCGCCGCGGGCACCGGTCTACATCTGCCTGGATGCAGGCCTGCAGGAAGAGCCCGTCGAGGGCGAACTCGTGCTTCCCGATCTCGCGCGTTTCGCCGCTCCGGCTGCGCCGTCCGGATCGACGGAGGAGATCGAGCACGTCGCGTCGATGATTGCCGCCGCGAAGCGTCCGCTTCTGATGTTCGGCCGCGGTTCTCGGCTGCAGGAGGATTGGGACCGGCGCGTCGCGCTGGCGGAACGCAGCGGCGCGGCCGTGCTGGCCTCGTTGCGCGAGCGCGCCGTGTTCCCGACCGAACATCCGCAGCACATCGGCCCGCCCAGCGGTTGGATGTCGGCCGGCGCGAAAGCCGCTCTGCAGGAGGCGGATCTCGTCGTCAGTCTCGACTGGATCGACCTCAACGGCTATCTGCAACAGTTCGACCGCCAGACGAGCCGGATCGGCGCGAAAATCGTGCATGTCTCGCTCGACAGCCTGCTGCACAACGGCTGGAGCATGGATCATTTCGGCC
>JAQGJH010000071.1 GCA_028290705.1 Hyphomicrobiales bacterium | reverse complement strand
ATCAACCTCAAGGTCATGGAAAGCGTTGGCGCGGGCATCAAGCAGCACGCGCCGGACGCCTTCGTGATCTGCATCACGAACCCCCTCGACGCCATGGTCTGGGCGCTGCAGAAGGCCTGCGGCCTTCCGGCCAACAAGGTCGTTGGCATGGCGGGCGTGCTCGACTCCGCCCGCTTCCGGTTCTTCCTGGCTGAAGAGCTCGGCGTGTCGGTCAAGGACGTTCATGCCATGACGCTCGGCGGACACGGCGACGACATGGTGCCGCTGGTACGCCATTCAACGGTCGGCGGCGTGCCGCTTCCGGAACTCATCAAGATGGGCTGGCTCACGCAGGAGAAGCTGGACGCGATCGTCAAGCGCACGCGCGGGGGCGGCGGCGAAATCGTCGCGCTGCTGAAGACCGGCTCGGCCTTCTACGCGCCCGCCGCGTCCGCCATCTCGATGGCCGAGGCCTATCTCAAAGACATGAAGCGCATCCTGCCGTGCGCGGCGCATCTCAACGGCCAATATGGCGTCAAGGACATGTATGTCGGCGTTCCGGTCCTGATCGGCGCCAATGGCGTCGAGAAGATCATCGAGATCGAATTCGATGCATCCGAGAAGGACATGTTCGCGAAGTCGGTCGAAGCCGTGAAGGGCCTCGTCGACGCCTGCAAGGGCATCAACCCCGCCTTCGCCAAGTAAACCGACCCCGCCCGCCGGCGGCCTGTCCGCCGGCGACCGCTTCTTCACGTGGATTGCGAGACCGATCCGATGAACATTCATGAATATCAAGCCAAGGCAGTCCTGAAAGAATTCGGGGTTCCGGTATCGCGCGGCGTCGCGGTGATGAAGGCCAGCGAGGCTGAGGCAGCCGCCAAGGAACTTGGCGGTCCGCTCTGGGTCGTCAAGTCGCAGATCCACGCGGGCGGACGCGGCAAGGGCAAGTTCAAGGAAGCTTCCGCGGGCGAAAAGGGCGGTGTTCGTCTCGCCAAGTCGGTGGAAGAGGTGAAGCAGTTCTGCGAGCAGATGCTCGGCGCGACGCTCGTCACCATCCAGACCGGCGACGCCGGCAAGCAGGTCAACCGCCTCTACATCGAAGACGGCTCCGACATCGAGAAGGAGTTCTATCTCTCGGCTCTCGTCGATCGCGCGACGTCGCGGGTGTCGTTCGTCGTCTCGACCGAAGGCGGCATGGATATCGAGGAAGTGGCGCACAACACGCCCGAGAAGATCGTGACGTTCTCGGTCGATCCCGCGACCGGCATCATGCCGCATCACGGCCGCACCGTCGCGAAGACGCTCGGCCTGACGGGCGACCTCGCCAAGCAGGCGGGCGTGCTGGTCGGCCAGCTCTACACGGCCTTCGTGACGAAGGACATGGAGATGCTGGAGATCAATCCTCTCATCATCACCACGCAGGGGCAGCTCAAGTGCCTCGACGCGAAGGTGTCGTTCGACTCGAACTCGCTCTACCGCCATCCCGAGATCATGGCGCTGCGAGACGAGTCCGAAGAGGACGCGAAGGAGATCGAAGCCTCGAAGTTCGACCTCGCCTATATCGCGCTCGACGGCACGATCGGCTGCATGGTCAACGGCGCGGGCCTCGCCATGGCGACGATGGACATCATCAAGCTGTATGGCGAGTTCCCGGCGAACTTCCTCGACGTCGGCGGCGGCGCCTCGAAGGAGAAGGTGACGGCGGCCTTCAAGATCATCACGGCCGATCCGAACGTGAAGGGAATTCTGGTCAACATCTTCGGCGGCATCATGAAGTGTGACGTCATTGCCGAGGGTGTGCTGGCGGCCGTCAAGGAAGTGGGCCTGCAGGTTCCGCTCGTCGTGCGTCTCGAAGGCACGAACGTCGAACTCGGCAAGAAAATCATCGCGGGCTCAGGCCTCAACGTCATCTCGGCAGACGACCTCGACGACGCAGCTCAGAAAATCGTCAAGGCCGTCAAGGAGGCCGCATAATGTCCGTTCTCATCGACGCAAACACCAAAGTCATCTGCCAGGGCTTCACCGGCAAGAACGGCACCTTCCATTCCGAGCAGGCGATCGCCTACGGGACCAAGATGGTGGGCGGCACGTCGCCGGGCAAAGGCGGCTCGACGCATCTCGGACTGCCGGTTTTCGACACGGTCGGAGAAGCGCGCGAAGCCACGGGCGCGGATGCGTCCGTGATCTACGTGCCGCCGCCGGGCGCAGCCGACGCGATCTGCGAAGCGATTGCGGCCGAAATCCCGCTCATCGTCTGCATCACGGAAGGCATTCCGGTGGCCGACATGATCAAGGTGAAGCGCTCGCTCTCGGGCTCCAAGTCCCGTCTCATCGGGCCGAACTGCCCGGGCGTGATGACGGCCGGCGAATGCAAGATCGGCATCATGCCGGGCAACATCTTCAAGCGCGGCAACGTCGGCATCGTGTCACGCTCAGGCACGCTGACCTACGAGGCCGTGTTCCAGACCACGCAGGTCGGGCTCGGCCAGACGACGGCCGTCGGCATCGGCGGCGATCCGGTCAAGGGCACGGAATTCATCGACGTACTCGAGATGTTCCTTGCCGACGACGAGACCACGTCGATCATCATGATCGGCGAGATCGGCGGCTCGGCTGAAGAAGAAGCGGCCGAGTTCCTGAAGAGCGAAGCCAAGCGCGGCCGCAGCAAGCCGATGGTCGGCTTCATCGCGGGCCGCACGGCCCCTCCGGGCCGTCGCATGGGCCATGCCGGCGCGATCATCTCGGGCGGCAAGGGCGGCGCCGAAGACAAGATCGCCGCGATGGAGTCGGCGGGCATCCGCGTCTCTCCGTCGCCCGCTCGTTTGGGCAAGACGCTCGCGGAACTGCTCAAGGGCTGAGCCCGCATCTGCAACACAGCCCGCCGCGTTCGCGCGGCGGGTCGATCCGACGCCGCAATTCCGCCAGCCTCGGCCCGGAAACGAAGCGCCGCCGAGACCGGAATGATTCGGCCACAAGTCTGACCAGGTGACTCGAAATGGCACGCCAGGACATCAACGACGCACTTCTCTCGACCTCGTTCCTCTACGGCGGCAATGCCGCCTACATCGAGGATCTCTATGCGCGGTTCGAGAAGGATCCCTCCAGCGTCGACGCCGAGTGGCAGTCGTTTTTCGGAGCCCTGAAGGACGACCCGAAGGCCGTCGCCAAGAGCGCCAGCGGCGCGTCCTGGGCGAAGCCGAACTGGCCGATCCATGCCAATGGCGAGCTCGTTTCGGCGCTGGACGGCAATTGGGGCGCGCTGGAGAAGAAGGTCGGGGAAAAGATCCAGGCCAAGGCCGCAGCCAAGGGCGTCGAGACCTCGCCGGCTGACGTCCTGCGCGCGACGCGCGACAGCGTCCGGGCGCTGATGATGATCCGCGCCTATCGCATGCGCGGCCATCTGCATGCCAATCTCGATCCGCTCGGCCTCGAGCCGCCGAAGGATCACGAAGAGCTGCATCCGGCGAGCTATGGTTTCAGCGAAGCCGATTACGACCGCAAGATCTTCATCGATCACGTGCTCGGGCTGGATTACGCCACCATTCCGGAAATGCTCGCGATCCTGCGCCGCACCTATTGCGACACGATCGGCTATGAATTCATGCACATGTCCGATCCGGCCGAGAAGGCCTGGATGCAGGAGCGCATCGAAGGTCCCGACAAGGAGATCAGCTTCACGCGCGAGGGCAAGCGCGCCATCCTGAACAAGCTGGTGGAGGCCGAGGGCTTCGAGAAGTTCTGCGACCTGCGTTTCCGCGGCACGAAGCGCTTCGGGCTCGACGGCGGCGAGGCCATGGTGCCGGCGCTCGAACAGATCATCAAGCGCGGCGGCGCCTTGGGCGTGCGCGAGATCGTGCTCGGCATGGCGCATCGCGGCCGCCTCAACGTGCTCGCGCAGGTGATGGGCAAGCCGCACCGCGCCATCTTCCACGAGTTCAAGGGCGGTTCGTTCACTCCCGACGAGGTCGAGGGATCGGGCGACGTGAAGTACCATCTCGGCGCGTCTTCGGATCGCGAGTTCGACAGCAACAAGGTGCATCTGTCGCTGACCGCCAACCCGTCGCATCTCGAGATCGCCGACCCGGTGGTTCTGGGCAAGGTGCGGGCCAAGCAGGACCAACTCAATGACGTGGTCGAGCGCTCGCAGGTGCTGCCGCTGCTGATCCACGGCGACGCGGCCTTTGCGGGCCAGGGCGTCATCGCGGAATGTTTCGGCCTGTCGGGCCTGAAGGGCCACCGCACCGGCGGTTCGATCCACTTCATCGTCAACAACCAGATCGGCTTCACGACTTACCCGCGCTATTCGCGGTCGTCGCCCTATCCGTCGGACGTCGCCAAGATGATCGAGGCGCCGATCTTCCACGTCAACGGCGACGATCCGGAAGCCGTCGTGTATGCGGCCAAGATCGCGATCGAGTTCAGGCAGAAGTTCCACAAGCCCGTCGTCATCGACATGTTCTGCTACCGCCGCTTCGGGCACAACGAAGGCGACGAGCCGGGCTTCACCCAGCCGCTGATGTACAAGAAGATCCGCGGGCATGCGTCGACGCTCGAACTCTACACGACGAAGCTCGTGGCCGAGGGCGTGGTCACGCAGGGCGAGGTCGACAAGCTGCAGGCCGATTGGCGCAACCGCCTCGACGCCGAGTTCGAGGCCGGCCAGAGTTACAAGCCCAACAAGGCCGACTGGCTCGATGGACGCTGGGCCGGCATGCGGCCGGCGGGCGATTCGGGAGACGAGGCGCGGCGCGGCCAGACGGGCATCGAGCTTCCGCGCCTGAAGGAGATCGGCGAGCGCATCACCTCGGTGCCGTCGGACTTCAACGTGCACCGCACGATCCAGCGTTTCCTCGAGGGCCGGCGCAAGATGATCGAGACCGGTCAGGACATCGACTGGGCGATGGGCGAGGCGCTGGCCTTCGGCTCGCTGGTCGACGAGGGACATCGCGTCCGCCTGTCCGGCCAGGATTGCGAGCGCGGCACCTTCTCGCAGCGTCATTCCGTGCTGATCGACCAGGAGACCGAGGCCCGCTACGTCCCCCTCAACAACGTGCGCGAGGGGCAGGGCCGCTACGAGGTCATCAATTCGATGCTCTCCGAAGAGGCGGTGCTGGGATTCGAATACGGCTATTCGCTCACCGAGCCGAACTGCCTGACCGCGTGGGAAGCGCAGTTCGGTGATTTCGCCAATGGCGCACAGGTCCTGTTCGACCAGTTCATCTCGTCGGGCGAGCGCAAGTGGCTGCGCATGTCGGGTCTCGTCTGCCTGCTGCCGCACGGCTACGAGGGGCAGGGTCCTGAACATTCCTCGGCCCGTCTCGAACGTTTCCTGCAGATGTGCGCCGAAGACAACATGCAGGTGGCAAACGTCACGACCCCGGCGAACTACTTCCACATCCTGCGGCGTCAGTTGAAGCGCGACATCCGCAAACCGCTGATCCTGATGACGCCGAAGTCGCTGCTGCGCCACAAGCGCGCCGTGTCGACGCTCGACGAGATGAAGGCCGGCACCTCCTTCCATCGCCTGCTCTGGGACGATGCGGAAGTCCTGAAGGGCGAGAAGATCAAGCTCGTCAAGGACGACAAGGTGCGTCGCGTCGTGCTGTGCTCGGGCAAGGTCTATTACGATCTTTACGAGGAGCGCGAGAAGCGCGGCATCGACGACGTCTATCTGCTGCGTGTCGAACAGCTCTATCCCTTCCCGCTGAAGGCGCTGGTGGCGGAGCTGTCGCGCTTCAAGAAGGCCGACATCGTCTGGTGCCAGGAAGAGCCCAAGAACATGGGCAGCTGGATCTTCGTCGAACCCTATCTCGAATGGGTGCTGAGCCAGACCGGCAGCAAGAGCAAGCGTGCGCGTTACGTCGGCCGGCCGGCCTCGGCCGCGACAGCCACGGGTCTCATGTCCAAGCATCTTGCGCAGTTGAAAGCGTTTCTCGACGAGGCGTTCGCGGCTTGAGCCGCGCCGCCACCCCCGACCATCTCAGACACATGAAGGGCCGCGCCGACGCGCGGGCGTGATCAAATGGCAGAAATTCGCGTTCCCACACTCGGCGAGTCCGTTTCCGAGGCCACGATTGGCCGCTGGTTCAAGAAGGCTGGTGACGCCGTCAAGGCCGACGAGCCTTTGCTCGAACTCGAAACCGACAAGGTGACGCTCGAAGTCAATGCGCCGTCCGCGGGCGTGCTGGCCGAGATCACCGTCAAGGACGGCGAGACGGTCGCGCCGGGCGCGCTGCTCGGACAGATCACGGCCGGCGGCGCCGGCGCCGCTCCGG
>JAQGJH010000038.1 GCA_028290705.1 Hyphomicrobiales bacterium | reverse complement strand
CGACCTGCGTGAAGGCGTCGTCAAACTCTCGCTGGGCAAGAAGAAACACGTCTTGCTGAAGCCGGAATAGTCCCGCCTCAGCGGCGCTGGGTCGGAGCCAGTTGCATCGGCGCCGCGGGCGCCGGCTCCGGCTGCGGATACTGGCTCCCGACCTCGCCTGCGCCGAAAATCTTGCGCAGGAACCCAGGCGCGATCGCCGACAGCGGATTGATCGTCAGCACCGGCGCACTCGCCGGACCGCTGATCCGATAGTTCACACCGAAAAGCCCTTCGTTCGAGCCGCCCCCGAGGATCACGCCGAAGATCGGAATTTTCGAGAACAAATTGTTGACGCCATAGGCCGGCACGAACGTGCCGGTCATGCTGACGCGGTCGTTCAGCGTGTCGATCCAGCCTTCCATCGTGGTGCCGACCTGCGCGCCATAGATCACGCCATCGCGCATTTCGATCCGGCCATCGCCCCGGCTGAAATTCACCTGCATCTTGGTGAAGGCCGCGGCCGTCGTGTCGATCTTGATCTGGCCGCTACGGTCGCGCGCCGCGACGCCTTCGGTCACCAGCCGGCGCAGCGCCGGTTCGTTGCGTACGATGAAATCGCGCACGCTGATCAGGCCCTCGACCTTGCCGTCGGCGATCTGCGCCAGGAAGGTCAGACGCCCGCCTTCCATTCGCTTGTAGAAATCGAAGAACGCAAGCAGCGAGCCGCCGTCATTGGTCACGACGTTGAGCTGCGGCGGTCCGCCGTCTGGTGCGCGCACGATGGTGCCCGTGACGGGCTCGCGCCCGAATTTGCCGGTGAGCTGGAACTGCCGAACCGCACCGCTGCGGCGGGCGAGCTTCATCTCCACGCCCGAAAGGCTCTGCTTGTTGTTGCCGGTGACCAGCGAAGCGCGCAGGTCGACGTCGACATCCTTTTGCGAACTCGAGGCATCGCGTCCCGCCGCGCCGTCGACGCCCGTGGACGCGAGCTTCAGCAGCGGTCGCGCATCGACGGTGCTGCCGCGCACCACGAGCTTCAAGGTATCCCGCGTCTGGTCCGCGTCTAGGCGCATGTCGTCGCCGGGCGACAGCCGCAACTGCGAAAGCCGCGCCGTCTGGAAAGCGCCGCCGGCGTCGAGCTTCAGACTGCCCTTCGCATAGGCGGTGCCGCCATCGAAGACGAACTGGTCGAGTTCCAGCCCCTCGGGCGAACTGATGAGCTGGAATGAGGCCTTGGCGGGCCGCCCTGCCGCCTTGACGTAGCCGGGCAGGAGATTGTCGACGGCGGAACGCGAAAAGTCGATCTCGACTTGCGCCTGCACTTTCTCGGTCTGGCCGAGCACGGCCGTCATGCGCGCCCCGACGGGTCCCGTCAGCGCCGGCCCGAAAGCGATGCCGAGCTTGGAGCGCGCGGCGTCGTCGATGCTCATGCCCACGACCGCTTCGGTCGGTCCGTTCTTAGGCTTGCGCAACTCGATCGACGCGGGAGCGCCGAACATGCGGCCCTGCCCCGTCGCCCGCATGGTGCCCCGCTCGGCCGTGAGATTGAGCGTCGCCGCGTCGAGCTTTTCCTTGCCGACAAGTCGGTCGACCGAAAAGTTGGACAAGGTCGCGCTGGCCCGCACGCTGGTGTCGTCGGGCGTCGCCTGCGGCCCGAGTTTCAGATCGATCGCGAGCCGCCCGTCGACCTGCCCGCGAACCGTCGTGGCGTCGATCGGCAGCTGCGCATATGGCTTCAACGCTTCGCGGTCGAAGAGATCGGCGAGCGTGTCGAGGGTCCCGGTCATGCGCACGTTGACGGCTGCAGGCGTCGGACGCAGGTCCGCGTCGGGCACGCTGAACGAACCTTCGACCAGTGAAAGCCGCTGTTGCGGCGACACTTCCATTGCGCCGCGCGTGGCGATGAAACTCGACGTGCGCCCCGTGACGACCCCCGCGCCATCCACCGCCGTCAGCGGCGGGATGCCGGCCAGCACGGAGGCCGTAGCGTTCGACAAGGTGAAATCGAGCCGCACGCTCTGGTCGGGCGGCGCCTTGTTCTGCTTCATCAACTCGAAGGCCGTGGGATCGAAGTCGAGAGACAGGCTGGCCTGCTCCAGAACGCCATCACGCAGGTTGTGGATGAACCATCCGCGCGCCGGCGCTGCGACGGGGCTGGGCCACAGCCGAACCACCGAAATCGCAGGCATGCGACCGACCTTGGTGTTCAGTCGCAGATGCGGCCCGGACTCGTTGGTCCAGGCTTCGCCGCTCGTCCGCACGTCGAGCTCGGGGCCGCGCAATTCGATCTTGTCGAGCGTCAGCTTCATCTCGGCCGGCAAAAAGCGAGCCTCCAACAATGCCTTTTCCACCGCAATGGGCTTCTGGTTGGGTCGCTCGGCTCCAAACTGGCTGGCTGCGAGAGTCTGTCCATCGATGCGCCAATGGTCGCCCGTCGCAGCCGGTGGCGTGATCGACCCGCCGACGGTGAAATGCGTTTCGCCGGCGTGGTAGCTGGTGGAATTCAGGTCGAAGCGGCGCGATTCCGCATTCCAGCGAAACATGCCGGTGATTTCATCGATCTGGACTGGCTCGTGATCGGCATCTCGCAAAAAGAAAAATCCCGCTCCCGCGCCGAACTTGCCTTCCGCCTGTCGCAGGCGACCATCGGGACCGAGTTCGATCCGAAGATCGGAAGACAGGGGCATGTCGAAGTCGAAGCCGGGATCGCGAAGACCCGCGACGAGCGACAGTTCATCGAGCGTCACGTCGCGAAGCGTCAGATCGAGCTTACGCGCTTCGCCGGGGCCGCCCGATGACGTGCCGTCGACCAGCCACCGTCCGTTCGGACCGCGCGCCGAGATCCTCAGATGCACGCCGCCCGGCGTCTTGTCGAAAGAAAGCTCCAGTCCGTCGAAGACGGTCGTCTGGCGCGTGGTCTGGTCGTCGAAGACCAACTTCCCGCGTGACACGCCCACGCGCTCGAGTGCGCCCAGCGGGCTCTCCGGGCCGGAGGCGGTATCGAGCAGGCTTTTGACGGCCTGGCCCAGTTGATGGATGGCGTCCCGCTTGACCGGCTCCACCAGGGTCGAGGGCGCGGTCGGCTCGCTCGCCGTGTCGCCGCCCGGCATCAGCCCGCGCGTCAAAATCACGGGCTCGCTGCCGGCCGAGATCGCCACCGCACCGTCCGGCAGGACCGACAGCCGGACCTCGACGTCGAAGACCTCGAGCCGCCTCGGAGCCACGGTCCCGAACATGAGCGAAAGCGGATCGAGCGACACGTCGGCGCGGGGCGCAGCGACGATCGGCCGGCCGCTGCTGCCTTTCATGGCGAAGCCCTGGACGGCGAGCCGCGGCCCCTCCTCGCTCTGCGCAATCGACATCGAACCCAGATCAAATCGGTAGGCCTGCCCCACGCGCGACGTGAGTGCGGCAGAAACCGCCGGGCTGAAACCATCGACGCCGATCGGCCCCTGCGACAGGCGCGCCAGGAACACGGCCCCGGCCCCCGCAAGAACGAGGACGAGCAGCGCCAAAACGCCGCCCGCGGTCAGCATCCAGCGGGTCCGGCGTCGGAACCGGCGGCGGGTTGGACGCAGGAACACGCAGGGGTCCGGGTTCGCCTCGGTAGACGAACCCTGCTGCGAGCCGTCGTGGCCCGGACTATCCTGCGGTTGATGGACCAAATGAGTGTTGCCCTGCTACGCCACCGGATGCTTTCGCGCCGATTCGGCGAAGACTATAGAGAAGCTGAAGCCAAGGCGCGCGATCCGCGCGGTTCGCGTGTGCGTAATGCACTCGCCGTTCAATGAGACCAAAGGAAGGCGACCCGTGACCCTCAAACTGGAAACTGGCGTTCAGGCGCCGCCATTCGACCTCCCCTCGGATGGAAACGGCCGGGTAAATTCGGCCACGCTGGCCGGCAAAAAATACGTCCTCTATTTCTATCCCAAGGACGATACCTCCGGCTGCACTCAGGAAGCCATTGAATTCAATGGACTGCGGAAGGAATTCGAGGCCGCCCGCACGATCGTGCTGGGCGTCTCGCCGGATTCCGGAAAGAGTCACGACAAGTTCAAAGCCAAGCACGGCCTCGAATTCGGCCTCGTGTCTGACGAGGAGAAGTCCATGCTGCAGGCCTACGGGGTCTGGGTCGAAAAGAGCATGTACGGCCGAAAGTACATGGGTGTTGAACGCACGACGGTTCTGGTCGGAACCGACGGCCGGATCGCGCAGGTCTGGAACAAGGTGAAGGTGCCTGGGCACGCCAAGGAGGTTCTGGAAGCGGCGCGCGCCCTTCGAATGACCTGACGCGCCGACTGCAGACAGCCTTGGGGAAGCATTAACCCTAATATGGCGTAATCGCCCCGTCGCCGTGTGTCTCGGCGCCGGGAGTTCGTCATGTTCCACAAGGTATCGATGTCGAAGAGCGCAGGAACGAATGCGCCGGCATCGACCCGCTATTTCGTGTCGTTGCAGACCCACCGCAACATCCGGTGCATTTCGCTTCATCCGGTCGCGTTGCTGGCGCTCGCGGCCTGTCTGTCGCTGGGTTTGTTGGGCAGCATCTGCGGCGCGGGCTACCTCGTCTTCAAGGACGATATTCTCGCGGCCATGGTGGCGCAGCATCGCTCGTCCGAACACGCCTACCAGGTTCGCATCGCCAATCTGCAGACCCAGCTCGATCGCGTCTCGACACGGCAATTGATCGATCAGGAGACGCTCGAGACGCGCATCGTCGAATTGGCAACCCGCCAGGCGAAGATCGAAAGCCGCAGCGCAACCCTTGCGTCTCTCGCAGAACTCGCGGGCGTGCCCAGCGCCGTCCCGAGCCGTGCGCGCGGAACTGCCGCCGCCCCGCTCAACCCGTTGCTGGCCAAACCGGCGCAGGGCCTTCCCGCCGGCGTGTCGGCCTACACGTCTCCCGAAACTTCATTGTCCACGATCACGCGGCCAACGCCGCTGCCGATCGAGATGACGCCTCAACCCGATCCCATCCTCAAGGTGGCGCCGGGCGGCCGCGCCGATGGACTGCGGACCTCCGCCCGCATCGTCGATCCGGCGCATGCGGCCAACCGCGATATCCCCATGGCGCTGCGGGCGCGCGTTCTCGCGGCGTCGCTGGAAAACATCGAACTCGCGCAGGTCGGCACAGCCGAGAAAATCGCCGCTGCGGCGAGCCAGCAGGCGCTCGCAATGGAAGCCGCCTTCGCGTCCACCGGTCTGGATCCGCGCGGTCTCAAACTGCCGCGCCCGAAAGTTTCCCCGGCCAGCGGGGGACCGTTCATCCCGCTGGTCGATCCGCAAGACCAGAGCCTGTTCGGCGTCCGGATCCGGCACTTGCAGGAAACGCTCGAGAAAGCCCGGGTTTACCGGCAGGTGCTTCCCTACGTCCCCCTGCGTCAGCCCTTGTCGGGCACGCTCGACATCACCTCGACCTTCGGAGGCCGGGCTGATCCTTTCTACGGTCGCGCCGCCATGCACAGCGGCATCGACATGCGCGACGAGCACGGGTCGCCGGTTCGCGCCACGGCCGCGGGCCGCGTGACCTTCGCGGGCGTCAACGGCGGCTATGGCAACATGGTCGAGATCGACCACGGCAACGGCCTGACGACCCGCTACGCGCATCTCTCATCGATCACAGTGTCAGACAACCAGTGGGTGGATGCGGGCGACATCTGCGGGCGGCTCGGCTCCACCGGCCGCTCGACCGGTCCGCACCTGCACTACGAAGTGCGGGTCGATGGAGACGCCGTCGATCCGGCTCGCTTCCTGCGCGCGGGCGCTCGTCTGCCGACGATCCTGATGGCGCGGGCCGATGAATCCGCCCAGACTGCACGTCAGTGAAGCAAACGACGCATTCATGAGCGTCACGCCCAAGCTTTCGTCAGAACGAAGCTTCGCTCACGCATAGACCTCGAGCTGCTTGAGCAGCGGCTCGAACGCTTCGCCGGCGAGTTTCGCCGGCCCCGGATCGCGGGTGATCATCGCCACGACGATGGCGCCGTCGATCAGCAATCCGACCTGATGCGCGAGTTTGACCGGATCTGCGGATCCGGCTTCCCGCGCGATTTCCTCGATCCGCTTCAGAACCTGCAATTTGTGCGCGATGGCGATCTTGCGAAGCCGATCGTCCGACTTGTCGTGCTCCCCGATCGCGTTGATGAAGGGGCAACCGTAGAATCGATCCTGACCAAACCATTGTCCCAGCAGGCGGAAGACTTTCCGCAGCCGCTCGACGGGCGTCATCTGGCCATCGTCCAGGCTCGCCAGGAACCAGTCGCGCCATAGCCGCCCTTCACGCTCGAGAACGGCTTCGACGAGTTTCTCCTTCGACCCGAAAGCCTTGTACAGCGTGGCTTTTGCAGTGCCTGCCTCCGCCACGACCCGGTCGATTCCCACCGCGTTGATGCCGTACTGACAGAACAGGCGCGAAGCGGCGTCCAGAAGCCGCCCTCGGGCGCTTCCGTCGACATTTGGCGTCCCCGCCAAGGCTCGTTGATCGCCACGTTCCATCGTCATCCCCCGAGAAGTCCGATTATCCGCCCGCCTGCGCACCGGGCAGGACGAAGCCGAACCTGTTTACCGCACGGGCGGTGAGCCCGTTTTTGAGGCTCTGCCGCCGAGGCCGGAACGGCGTCTTGCCTCTGCGCCATCGCTTGGCACGCTGCATGCTTAATACAGACCGGTCTGTCTGCAAAGGGCTCCGAAGCCCCAACACGAACCGGAGGTTCTCCCATGAGCAATGTCGCCAATGTCGTCGTCACCGGTTGCCTGACTCCCGAGCCTACCGCGATGACCGGCTGCCTGGCTCCCATCGACAAGGCTGGCCTCGAGGCGCTGATCGCGTCCGGCAAGGCCAACCCCCAGGTCATCAAGACCTTGAAATGCAAGACTGTTGCCGAAGGCCGCTTCCGCCACCTGAACTACATCCGAAATCTTGAGCCCTACATCGTCGATGAGCCCCCGGGACTGCTGGGCGACGACACGGCCCCGAACCCCTCCGAGGCGTCCCTCGCGGCGCTCGGCTCCTGTCTGGCCGTCGGCTTGCATGCCAATGCCGTGCATCGCGGATGGACGGTCCGCAAGCTCGAACTTCAACTGGAGGGAGACCTCAACATCACCGCCGTGTGGGGCACCGGCGACGTCAGCGAAAAGCCGGTCGGCTTCACGGACGTGCGCGTGAAGGTCGACATGGTCTGCGAGGGCGTGCCCGAGGCCGAAGTCACGGCTCTCATCGATCACGTCAAGAAATGGTCGCCGGTCGCCAACACCTTCACGCGTCCGGTCAATCTCGACGTCAGCCTGTGAAGCGCCGGCGGCCCGGCATCCCCCGGGCCGCCTTCAACCTCTTCGAGGAGCACT
>JAQGJH010000081.1 GCA_028290705.1 Hyphomicrobiales bacterium | reverse complement strand
TGGCGTCTAGCGTCGGCGTGCGGTCTCGACGACGATGCGGGCGGCGCGCTGGCTCGGGGTTTCCCCGTCCAGCGTCATGATGTGGCCGAGGCGCTTCAGTTCCGCCACCTGGGCGGCCCTCTCGGGCCCGCCGCGCAGCAGGGCGATCAGCGCCGGCGCCATGTTCTGGGCGGTGCAATTTTCCTGCAAAAATTCCGGCACGGCCGGATTGTCCAGAATGAGGTTGGGCAAGAGCACGCTCTTCACCTGGATCACCGCGCGCACGAAGGCAGCCTCGACGGCGCGTACCTTGTAGCCCGCCACCATGGGCACGCCCGACAAGGCGAGTTCGAGCGTGACGGTTCCGGAGGCTGCGAGCGCCGCCCGGGCGCGGCGGAACGCTCTCCACTTTTCGGCTTCACCCAGGACGATGCGCGGTTTGACCGGCCAATCGGCCGTCATCTCGCGGATCGGGCCTTCGAGATGGTCGACGGCGGGCAGGACGTAATCCGCCGGGCCGCAGACCGCGTCCACGCGCGCCAGCGTTTCGGCGAAAACCGGGATGAGCCGCGTGATCTCGGCGCGTCGCGAGCCCGGCAGGATCAGGACCGTGGGCGGAGAGGAATGCCGTGCGGCCTCTTCGGCAGCATCGGGCCGCAATTCTCCGAGGCGCTCGACCAAGGGATGGCCGACGTAGGTGCAAGCCGGACCACCGAGCCGCTCATGTGCGCTCGGCTCGAAAGGCAGCAGTGCGAGCACATGGTCTACATAGGCTCGCATGGCGGGCGCACGACCCGGTCGCCAGGCCCAGACCGAAGGGCTGACGTAATCGACCACCGGCAGGTCCGGAAGCGCCTTGCGCACCCGCTTCGCCACCCTGTGGGTGAAATCGGGGCTGTCGATGATGACGAGCACATCAGGCGGCGCGGCGATGACGGCATCAGCCGTCTCGCGGATGCGCCGCAGAAGCAGCCCCAGTCGCGCGATGACGGGCAGGAAGCCCATGACGGCGATGTCGCTCTGCGGAAACAGGCTCGCCAATCCGTCGCGCGTCATCGCGGGGCCGCCAACGCCGCGAAAAGTCACGGCGCCGTCCGTCGCGTCACGCAGCGCGCGCATGAGTTTGACGCCGAGTTGATCGCCTGATTCTTCGCCCGCGACGAGGAAGACGTCGAGCGATCGCGCGGCTTGCATCACGCGGTCGAGTCGCGCACTTCGCGCGGCGTACAGAGCGCGCGGTCTCCTCCCTCGCGGATGAAGTCGAGGATTTCGTGGACCTGCGGATGAGCCGAAAACTCGCCCGCCACATCCTCCACCCGCTCCTTCAACGTGCCTTCCGCCGCGAACAGCAGGCGATAGGCGCGGCGCAGATCGTGGATGGATTCGCGGCTGAATCCTCGGCGTTTCAGGCCGATGAGGTTGAGCCCCGCAAGATTGGCGCGATTGCCGAGCGCCATGCCATAGGGGATGACGTCGTTCTCGACGGCGGCCATGCCGCCGATGAAGGCATGGTCGCCGATGCGGGCGAATTGATGCACGGCCGCGCCGCCGCCCAGAATGACGAAATTTCCGATGCGGCAATGGCCGGCGATCATGACATTGTTCGAGAAGATGACGTTGTCGCCGACGTGACAATCGTGAGCCACGTGCGAGTTGGCCAGGAAGGTGCAGTTCTTGCCGACCTTGGTCAGCAGGCCGCCGCCTTCCGTGCCGGGGTTCATCGTCACGCCCTCGCGGATCGTACAATCCTCGCCGATCTCGAGGCTCGACTCCTCGCCGTGGAACTTGAGATCCTGCGGCTCGTGGCCGATCGACGCGAAGGGGAAGATTCGCGTGCGCGCGCCGATGCGCGTGCGGCCGGCGACAACGACGTGGGAGAGAAGTTCGACGCCCTCACCCAGTTCGGCATCCGGTCCGACATGGCAGAAGGGGCCGACGGATGCGCCTTCGCCGATCCTGGCGCCGGGTTCGACGACGGCGCTCGGGTGAATGCCCACTGCGGTCCTGCGTGTCGGCGCTTGCGCCATGATGTCACCTAAAGTTCTGATTTGAAATCAGGATCCCGACGCCTGGTCGGACACCAGCATGGCGCTGACCTCGGCCTCGCAGACGACCTGGCCGTCGACTTTCGCCACGCCCTTGTACCACCACATATTCCGGCGCTGGCTCATCTTGGTCATATGGTATTCGACGCGGTCGCCCGGAATGACGGGCCGCCGGAATTTCGCATTGTTGATGGTCATGAAATAGACGATGCGGGGACGCTTGGTCGCCGAGGCATTGACGCAGAGCGCGCCGGCCGTCTGGGCCATGCCCTCGATCAGCAGCACGCCCGGCATGACCGGCTGCTCGGGAAAATGCCCCTGGAACTGCGGCTCGTTGAAGGTGACGTTCTTGATGCCGATGCACGACTCGTCGCCGTTGCACTCGATGATCCGATCCACCATGAGAAACGGATAGCGATGCGGCAGAGACGCCAGCAGCTTCATGATGTCGACGGTTTCGAGTGCCTTCGGCGCTGCCTCGGTCATGTCATTTTCCTTGCCGGGTCGCTGACGCGGCCCCTCTCGTTTCGCACCTGGCGACGGAGCCCTGCCCTGTCGCCTCAATCGTCTTTCTTCGTGGCCTTGCTGGACGACTTGCCCATTCTCGCGAGCGTCGCGATCGACCGCAGGTATTCCCGCATCGGCTGGGCTGGCGCCCCGCCCCAGCGTTCGCCGGCAGGCACGTCGGTCATGACGCCCGACTGGGCGGCGATCTGCGCGCCCATGCCGATCTTGAGATGCCCCGTGATGCCTGCCTGACCGCCGAGAGCGACGAAGTCACCCAGATCGGTCGATCCCGACACACCCACCTGCGAGACGATGATGCAGTGCCGGCCGACGGTCACGTTATGGCCAATCTGCACGAGATTGTCGATCTTGCTGCCCTCGCCGATCACCGTGTCGCGGTTGGCGCCGCGATCGATCGTGCAATTGGCGCCGATCTCGACGTCGTTCTGGATGATGACGCGGCCGATCTGCGGCACTTTGAGATGACCGCGCGGCGACATGGCGAATCCAAAGCCGTCCTGTCCGATACGCACGCCCGGATGCAGGATGACGCGGTCGCCCACGAGGGCGAACACCACGGTGGCGTTTGGGCCGATGGAGCATTGGCGGCCGATGCGGACGTCAGGCCCGATGACGGCATTGGGCCCGATGCAGGTCCCCTCCCCGATCTCGGCGCGTGGGCCGATGACCGCCCCCGGATCGACCACGACGCCCGGCTCGAGCCGCGCTTCGGGATGGACGTAGGAGCCCGGCGAAATGCCGGTCGCGCCGAACAGTGAGCCCGGGCGCATCGAGTCTGGAAACAAGCGCGCGCTGACTTTGGCGCAGGCCGCATAGGGCTCTGGCGTGACCAGCGCGACGGTGCCGGCCGGCACGCGGGCGGCGAAGCGCTCCGTCACCAGACAGGCCGTGGCGTGCGTCCCCGCAAGATCGCCGGCATATTTCGGATTGTCGAGGAAGACGAGCGTTCCCGGAACGCCTGCGTCGAGCGGGGCGATCCCGTCGACGGTCGCCGAAAGATCGCCAGAGGCTGCCTTCGCGCCCGTGATCTCGACGATGTCGGACAGGGAGAGAGACGCCGCGCGCCGGAAGAAGACCGGGTCGCTCATACTCGAATACTCCGCTCCAGCACGTTCGGCGTACATGCAGGCCTCCCGCGTGTCCCGTCCCGGTGGAACAACCGGGGCAACTCGGGTTTCGGCATCATGCCGGAGCGAGGAAAAGGCCCCGAAAGGCTGCGATGAAAAAGAACCTGCGCCGGATGTGTCCGGCGCAGGTTGGTCGTTCAGCAGGGTCAAGCCGCAGCCGTCACCCGGGGATCAGAAGCTGGTGCCGCCCGAGAACCGGAAGGCCTGGGTCTGGTCATACTTGTCCTTCGAGAGAACGAAGGCGTAGTCGAAGCGGATCGGACCGAGCGGCGAGGACCAGAGCAGCGAGGCGCCGACCGAAGACCGGATCTTGTTGGAGTCGCGGACGTCGATACAGGTCGCCTGGTTGACGGCCAGACCGCCCACCAAGGTCGCGGGCTGGCAGCCAGCGCCAGCCGGGAGACCGAACAGCGTCGCAAAGTTGGTCGTGCCCTTGTAGCCCCAGAGCGTGCCGGCGTCGGCGAAGACCGCGCCCTTCAGGCCGAGTTCCTTCGGCAGGCCCCAGATCGGGAACTGCATTTCGACCGAGCCGCCGAGATAGCTGGTGCCACCGAGGCCCGCCGTCTGGAGGTTGTTGCAATTCAGGCCAGCCGTGGTGCAGGCCGTGACGTCACGTGCGCCGAGGCCGCCCGGCGCGAAGCCGCGAACGAGACCCGGTCCGAGGTTGAAGTTGTCGACGATGCGGAGATTCTCGCCGCCGAAGCCGGTCAGGTGACCGCCCTGCAGGCGCACGAAGCCGACCACGTCCTCGAAGATCGGGTAATAGTAGCGCATGTCGCCGGTCGTGCGCAGGAACTTGGCGTCGCCGCCGAGGCCGGCCACGTCCTGACGGAGTTCGGCGTAGAGGCCGGACGTCGGGTTGCGGTTGTTGTCGAGCGAATTGTACGAGAGCGTGTAGCCAACCAGCGAGGTCAGGCGGGTTCCCGACGCTTCCTTGATGGCGAGCGACGCTTCGCCGTTCAGCAGACAGGTCGAACCCGTGATGCCGGTCGGATCGACGATCGGGCCACCAACCGTGCCGGGCGTGACACCCGTGATCGGCACCGAGCAATCGTTGTACGGCCGGTCCTTGTTGTTCGGGATCTTGATCTCGGACTGGTAGAGCGAATAGCGCGGCGCGAAGGTGATCTGCTCGGTGATCGGCAGGCCGAGGCGCAGCGTGCCGCCGGTGACGAAGTTCTCGTAGAGCGAGTATTTCGTCAGGTCGGTCTGCTTGGCGAAGAGGTCGATGCCCGCCGCCATCCGGTAGCCCATGAAATAGGGCTCGGTGAAGGACAGGTCGATGCCGCGGCTGTACTGGCCGTAGGACACGGCGGCGCGGACGAACTGGCCGCGGCCGAGGAAGTTTGATTCGGAGAGCGAGACCTCGCCGATGATGCC
>JAQGJH010000039.1 GCA_028290705.1 Hyphomicrobiales bacterium | reverse complement strand
TTCTCGGGTCGGCCATGATCTATCCGCTGGCGATCTGCGCCACCTGCATCGTGACGTCGATCGCCGGAACGTTCTTCGTCAAGCTCGGCGCGACAAATTCGATCATGGGCGCGCTCTACAAGGGCCTGATCGTCACCGGCGTCCTGTCGGTCTTCGGTCTCTTGCTCGCCACCTGGGCGACCGTCGGCTTCGGCCAGTTCGCAACGGTGAGCGGCAAGGCCATCACGGGCATGAACCTGTTCTGGTGCGGCATCATCGGCCTCATCGTGACAGGCCTGATCGTGTGGATCACCGAATATTACACCGGCACGGGCAAGCGCCCGGTCGTGTCCATCGCGCAGGCGTCGGTAACCGGCCACGGCACCAATGTCATCCAGGGTCTGGCCGTGTCGCTCGAATCGACCGCCATGCCCGCCCTGGTGATCGTCGGCGGCATCATCTCGACCTACCAGCTCGCCGGCCTGTTCGGCACCGCCATCGCGGTCACCACCATGCTGGGTCTGGCGGGCATGATCGTGGCGCTGGACGCTTTCGGGCCCGTCACCGACAATGCCGGCGGCATTGCCGAAATGGCCGGCCTGCCGAAAGAGGTGCGCCATGCCACCGACGCGCTCGACGCTGTCGGGAACACCACCAAGGCCGTCACCAAGGGTTATGCGATCGGCTCGGCGGGCCTTGGCGCGCTCGTGCTGTTTGCCGCCTACGCGAACGACCTGAACTACTTCATCGCGGAAGCCAACAAGGCGGGATCGACCCTCTACCCATACTTCAAGGGGATGGGCGACGTGTCTTTCGACTTGTCGAACCCCTATGTCGTGGCGGGCCTGATCTTCGGCGGTCTCATTCCCTACCTGTTCGGCGGCATCGCCATGACGGCCGTGGGCCGCGCGGCAGGCTCCGTCGTGGAAGAGGTGCGCCGGCAGTTCAAGGAGCGTCCCGGCATCATGCAGGGCACCGAGCGTCCCGATTATGCCCGGGCGGTCGACATGCTCACCAAGGCGGCCATCAAGGAGATGATCATCCCCTCGCTGCTGCCGGTCCTGGCCCCGCTGGTCGCCTATTACGGCGTCCTGCTGATGTCGGGATCCAAGGCCTCGGCCTTCGCGGCTCTCGGCGCCTCGCTTCTGGGCGTGATCGTCAACGGCCTGTTCGTCGCCATCTCGATGACATCGGGCGGCGGCGCCTGGGACAATGCCAAGAAGAGCTTCGAGGATGGCTTCATCGACAAGGATGGCGTCAAGCACCTCAAGGGCTCGGACGCTCACAAGGCCTCCGTCACCGGCGACACCGTCGGCGACCCCTACAAGGACACGGCTGGCCCGGCCGTGAACCCCGCCATCAAGATCACCAACATCGTGGCGCTGCTGCTCCTCGCGGTCCTCGCCCACTGAGTGCGCACAAGGGGGCTCTCATGGGCCCCCTTGTCGTCTTCTTGGCCCTGGTCGGCGTCAGGCGGTTTCGGCCCGCAGATTGACCACCGATGAAACCTCGACGGCCGTCCGCTGGCGAGAGGCCTCCATGCGCCGCGCGACGGCGCTGTCGCGCGTGATGATCCGCGCCTCCGCAAGTCGCGCCATCATGTCCTCGACCCAGCTCCGCAATTCCGCGATGCCTGACGACGCGCTCCAGATGTCGCAGCCGAGCTCGCTCATGGCGCGCTCCTCGCTGTAGGCCAGCGCGGTCTCGATCGAGACGCCACGCGCTTCCATCTTCTGCCAGATTTCGGACTGGCACGCCGGCATCTGGATGAAGACGAAGTTTTCGAGCGGGAACAGATCCTGCAGCTTGCGCTCGAGGCTGTTGTCGCGGAAGGAGCCGCCGGCTTCGTTCTTGACGATGTAGAAGCGGGTGTTTCGGAACAGGCGCGGCTCGGTGAGTTTCTGCACGACGCTCGAAATGTCGTCGAAGGCATGCTTGCCCTCGCGGGCGACGCAGAAGAACTCGACGGCCGGCACGTTCATCCGGTCGATGAGATGATGGAAGCGCCGGTCCGCAGCCCAGTCGATCAGCCCCGCGATCACGTTGGCGCCGAGATCCACGACATTGCCGCCCTTGATCAGCAACTCGCCCATGGCATCCCAGTAACGCACCGCCGCGCCCGGATCGTTCTGAAGACGCGCCGCATTGATCTGCGCGCCGATGCCGATTTCCAGAACCTGGTCGGGATAGAGCTTTCCGAACTTGGATGCGCAATTGCGATCGAGGAAGTCGGCCGAAACCGGCTGGAACTGGAGATTTTGCTGGCGCGTGAAGATGTAAAGCAGCTGGGCAAACGTGGTCTTGCCCTGTCCACCCGAGTGCGCAACGCTGAGAAGGCTCGGCAGAGACATGGAAATTCTCCAGATAAAAAACAAAGATGAAAATCGTCGGTCTTGATCAATGGAGAACAGCATAAGCAAACGGCTCGTCCGGTGAAAGACGAGCCGCGCCGTATCGTACCGCAAGGTAAAGATTAAGAGTAACCGGCGGCAAGCCGCCCGAGCCGCATCAGAAGCGCAGCAGGCCCTTCAGGGCGTTCATCACGAACGACTGTTCGGTGCCGCCCGTCGGGGTCGTGCGCGAAATCAGATCGATCGGCTGTCCGTCTTCGAGCCCGTAATTGGCGACGCGCTGAACGCGCTTGCCCTTGTCGAAATAGACCGCGAGCACGCGCTGATCGACGACCTTGGGCTCCATGAACTGGACCTTCCGCTCGGTCTTCTGCGTGATGTAGTACCAGGCGTCGCCGCCGACCGTCGAGGTCGTCGACGGCGTGCCGAGGATCGTGAGAACCTGCTGGGCGCTCGCGCCGGTCTTCACCTGCTCGAGCTGGCGTTGATCGAGGACGTAGCCATGCTGCACGGAGCCGTCATAGCCGAGGCAGCCCGCCAGGCCAGCCGCGAGCGCAACCGCAACCGAGAGCTTCGTCAGGCGACGAACAACTCCCGAGCTCATGCCGTTCGCTTTTGCGCCGCGATCAAGAATCCCGTTCATACGCCGTCTCTCCTGGACATTCGGCCCCAAGGACCCGAATTACCGTGCACGATGCATCGTGCCCGAACAACCTCGAAGGACCCGTCCGGAGACCGACTTCGAGATGATTTTCCTTGCATCGGACACGCCCGATGCCTAACCCCCGTCTTGACGAAATGCAAGCGCAGCTCGGGCTGTCCCAGCCACATGTGCACGCGCAACCGCCCGGAGGCCTCATGATATTCGGCCTGTTTCGCCGATCGCCGAACAAAGCCTTGGTCGACAAGCTTCACGGCGAGATCATGGCCGGCGTGCGGCAACCCGCTCTTTATCTGGATCTCGGCGTGCCCGACACGTTCGAGGGCCGATTCGAAATGCTGGCGCTACACGGGGCGCTGGTGATCCGCCGGCTCAAAGCCATGGCGGAGCCGGCTCCCGATCTCGCCCAGGAACTCACGGACGGCATCTTCCGCCACCTGGATGCGACGCTTCGTGAAATGGGCGTCGGCGACATCACCGTGCCCAAGCGCATGAAGAAGCACGCACAGGCGTTCGCCGGGCGCGCGGTCGCCTATGGCGAGGCGCTGGACCGGCGCGATGAGGGGGCGCTGATGATCGCGCTCGCCCGCAACGTTTATGGCGATGAGACGCGCGCGACCGAGGCGCGGACGCAGGCGCTGGCGCGATATGTCGAGAATGTCGCGGCTCACCTCGAGGCGCGCAAGTTCGAAGACTTTCTCCAGGGCGTGGTCGGCTTCCCCGCGCCCGCCCGAACAGGAGCCTGACCATGGCCAGAAAACCTTCGACCGGACGCGGCGGAAAGCCCGAGCCTGCCCCGAATCGTCGCGCGGTACCGCCGCAGCCGGCCGGGCTGCCACTCATGCCGCGGCCCTTCGGAACCGACGACCTGAACGATCAGGCCGTGCCCTTCGACGTCCGGGCGACGCCGGCGGAATGCGCGGCGATCGCCGAGTCCTTCGGGATTCCGGCCGTGGCCTCGCTGGAGGCGCATTACCGGGTTCGCAAACAGGGGCGGATCGTCACCGTCAGGGGCGATCTCACGGCGCGGGTCACCCAGGAATGTGTCGTCACGCTGGAGCCGTTCGAAAGCCTCGTCGAGGACGAGATCGACATGACCTATGCGCCCGAGTCGATCGTGGCCGAGGCCTGGGCCCAGCTGGCGCGGGAAGAGGCGAGCGGCCAGTCGTCGTCGGTCGAGGACCCGCCTGATCCCATCGTGGACGGCCGCGTCGATCTCGGCGCCCTGACGGCCGAGGCCCTGGCGCTGGCGCTCGACCCCCATCCCAAGAAGCCCGGTGTGGAGTTCGAGCCGCCGGCGGGCGAGACCGATGAGGACAAGGCGGCGGAAAGTCCCTTCGCGGCTCTGGCCAGACTGCGCGGGCGCTCGCCCGAAGAGGGGTGAGCCGAGCCGCCGCCTGTGCCTCCCTGCAGGCCTGAGCCGGTCTGTTTGCGTTCCGGCCGCAAATGGCTATTGTCCGCGTCCTTTCCAGTACGGAAGCCCGGTTCGGCGCTCGTTGCGAGCGCGCCGGAAGCCCCCAAGGGAGCCCTCGGGTCCATGTCCAAACCAGTCAGGATCGCCCTCGACGGCATGGGTGGCGATCATGGTCCCTCCGTCGTCGTGCCCGGCGCCGCGCGCGCCCTCGAGATGAATCCCGAAACGAACTTCGTCATCTTCGGCGACGAGGCGCAGTTGCGGCCGCTCGTCGCGCAGCACCCGGCGCTGCAGGCCCGCACTACGGTCGTGCACACGGACGTCGCCGTTCTGATGACCGACAAGCCCAGCCAGGCCCTGCGCCGTACGCGCCGGGCCTCGTCGATGTGGATGGCGCTCGAAGCGGTCAAGAAGGGCGAAGCCGACGTGGCGATTTCGGCCGGCAACACCGGCGCGCTGATGGCCATGTCGACCATCTGCCTGCGGATGATGCCCGGCATCGACCGCCCGGCCATCGCCGCCATGTGGCCGACATTGCGCGGCCGCTCCATCGTGCTCGACGTGGGCGCAACCATCGGGGCGGACGCCCAGCATCTCGTCGACCTGTCGATCATGGGGTCCGCCATGGCGCGGATCGTCCTGCACATCGAGCGCCCGACCGTGGGCCTCCTCAACGTCGGCACCGAGGACATCAAGGGCATCGAAGAGGTGAAGGCCGCCAGCCGCATCCTGCGCGATGGCGCGATCCCGTCGCTCGCCTACCATGGCTTCGTCGAGGGCACCGACATCGGCAAGGGCACGGTGGACGTCGTCGTCACCGAGGGTTTCACCGGCAACATCGCCCTGAAGACTGCCGAGGGGACGGCGCGCCAGATCGGCGAGTATCTGCGCACCGAGATGAGCCGCAACGTCATGTCCAAGATCGGCTATTTGTTCGCACGCGGCGCTTTCAACGCCCTGCGGGCCAGGATGGACCCGCGCACCGTCAACGGCGGCGTCTTTCTCGGCCTCGACGGGGTGGTGATCAAGAGCCATGGCGGAACGGACGCCCTGGGCTTCGCCAAGGCGGTTGAAATCGGCTTCAACATGGTTCGCCATGGCCTGCTCGAAAAAATCCGTGATTCGCTCGCACAGTCGGATGAAAGCCGCAGCGCCGTCGCTGCCGAGATCGATGCTCGCGCCTGACGCGCGTCTCCTTTGCAGGATCAGAACGTGACAGCTTCCAAACCCACACTCCGTTCGGTCGTGCGCGGCATAGGCTCCTACCTGCCGGCGCGCCGCGTCACCAATGCGGATCTCGAAAAGATCGTCGACACCACGGACGACTGGATCGTTCAACGCACCGGCATCCGCAGCCGCCATATCGCGGGCGAGGGCGAGACCACGTCCCAACTGGCGACGCATGCGGCCCGCGCCGCCCTCGAAGACGCGGGACTCCAGGCCGCCGACATCGACCTCTTGATCGTGGCGACCTCGACGCCCGACTACACGTTTCCCTCGACGGCCACGCAGGTTCAGGCTGCGATCGGCATGAACAACGGCGCCGCCTTCGATCTGCAGGCGGTTTGCTCCGGTTTCGTCTTCGCCATGGCGACGGCCGACAAGTTCCTGGTTTCGGGCTCGCATCGGCGGGCCCTCGTGATCGGCGCAGAAACGTTCTCGCGGCTGCTCGACTGGACCGATCGCACCACCTGCGTGCTGTTCGGGGACGGCGCTGGCGCCGTGGTGCTGGAAGCCCGCGAGGGAACGGGCGCAACCTCCGACCGCGGCATCCTGACGTCGCATCTGCGCTCCGACGGTCGCCATCGCGAAAAGCTCTACGTCGACGGCGGACCCTCGTCGACAGGCACCGTCGGTCATCTGCGCATGGCCGGCCGCGACGTCTTCCGCCATGCGGTCGGCATGGTGACGGACGTGATGACCGACGCCTTCGCGGCGACCGGTACGACCGCCGAGGATCTCGACTGGTTCGTGCCCCACCAGGCCAACCGCCGGATCATCGATGCGTCGGCCGACAAACTGGGCATCGCATCGTCCAAAATCGTCATCACGGTCGACCAGCACGGCAATACATCGGCCGCTTCGATTCCGCTGGCATTGGCCGTCGCCAAGTCTGACGGACGAATCAAGGAAGGTCAGTTGGTCATGATCGAAGCCATGGGCGGTGGCTTTACATGGGGATCTGCTCTGATCCGGTGGTGATCCGGTTTAAAAATTCAGTATTAACGCGTGTGTTGGCCACAACCAGCGGTTGAACTACGCCCATTTTAACGAAAATTTTCGAATATCTCTTGTATAGGTCACGCTTCGGTTTAGGATGACTTTGTTTTTAAATATGGATATCGCCATGACCCGTTCTCATTTTGAAACCAAAGAACCCCAGACAGTAACCCGCGCTCATTTGAGTGAAGCCGTTTATGGCCGTGTTGGACTGTCCCGCGCAGATGCTGCCGAAATGGTGGAAGTCGTCCTTGGAGAGATCTCCGACGCGGTCGTGCGCGGCGAACTCGTCAAGCTCTCTTCTTTCGGCTCCTTCATGGTTCGCATGAAAGGCGAGCGCGTGGGTCGGAACCCGAAAACAGGGATCGAAGTGCCGATCACGCCGCGGCGCGTGATGGTTTTCAAGCCTTCGAATATCCTCAAGGCGCGAATCAACGGCGGCGAGGCTGCCGACGTTCTCGAATAGTTCGGTCAGGGTCGGCCGAACCGCAAGGAGAGGCCAGCCATGGACAGAGCCGCCGATGCATTTCGCACGATCAGCGAGGTCGCGGACGAACTCGATCTGCCGCAGCATGTGCTCCGGTTCTGGGAAACGAAGTTCACCCAGATCCGGCCGCTGAAGCGCGGTGGAGGACGCCGGTACTATCGCCCGGACGACGTGGAACTCCTGCGCGCCATTCGCCATCTGCTGTATGGCGAGGGCTATACGATCCGGGGCGTCCAGCGCATCCTGAAAGAGCAGGGCGTCAAGGCCGTGATCAGTCTGCGGCTGGAGGGTGGCTCACCGCCCGTCCAGCGGCCCTCCAGCCTGCAGAGCCTCGAAGGCGATGCGGAAGCGTTGGATGCGGACGTCGAGGGCAGGGGCCTGAACGAGGGTCCCGGCATGTCTTCGGCGCAGGAGGAAAGGCTCCGGGTCGTTCTGGCCGAACTCCTGGAGTGCACGCGCATTCTCGAGGCCGCGCGGGCAGGGTGATCTCTCCCGCGAAATGCTGCGCTTCGTGGGAAAAGCTCGGTTCCCGGTTGCGTGCCTTCGTGCCCTTCTCTATAAGCCGTCACGTCGGAGTGTAGCGCAGCCCGGTTAGCGCACTAGTCTGGGGGACTAGGGGTCGTGGGTTCGAATCCCGCCACTCCGACCATTCTTCTTTCATCCATTTTGAAGATCGTGAAGGCGAGCGCGAGCCACGCCTCGCGGGCCCTCGAAAGGGCCTCGATCTGTGCCGCACGTGAGTGGCAACGACGTCCCCGGGAAGACGGTCAGCAATCCCCGAAGACATTCCAGGCAACTCTTCAAGGGGCGGGGACTTCACCGTGGTGGACTCCTCCACCGTGACGCAAAATGCGTCGGGAGCGTTGATCGCATGACAGGCGTGCACCTTCCCGAAACCAACCGCGAAATTTACCGCAGCTCAAGCGGCGACGTCTGGGTTCTGGTGACTCCGCCAGAGAGCGGCATGTCGATGGTCGAGCATCGGCCGAACCTGGCCTCGGGCGGCAAGTCCCAAAGGTTTACGATCGAGGACTTTCTTGCGGGGCAGCACGAGAGTCCGGAGCACCAGGCACTGCGCGCCATGCTGGACGCAGACTCAGCAGCCAAGAGCGAAGTGGATGGTGCGGGCGAAGTCATCGGCCTTCTCCGCCTCGGTCCCAACGACAGTCCGCCCGACGAGGGTGACTACATCCTCGTCATGCAGGGCCTGAGCGGTGAACAACGCATCGTCCTGCACCTGTCGGGCATGTCGCATGTGTCTGGCCATGCAGCAGCGCTTCTGCCCTCGGAAGACTTCTGCAATTCGGAAGTCGAGGCCATAGCGCGGGCACGCTCCCTGGCCAGCGAGCACGGGCTTTCGACGATCTACAAGCGCGACGACGCTTGAGGGAACAGGCGCGGCCCGACTTCGCTAACCGGCACCGAACACCAGATAGAAGGAGCCTGCCATGGGCCTGTTCACAAAAGACATCAAGACGCTCGACGACCTGTTCGTCCATCAGCTGCAGGATGTTTATTACGCTGAGAACCAGATCACCAAGGCTTTGCCGACGATGATTTCGAAGGCAACGGATCCGCAGCTCAAGCAGGGCTTCGAACTCCATCTCGCCGAAACCAAGAACCAGATCAAGCGCCTCGAGCGAGTCTTCGAAATGCACGGTCACAAGCCCAAGGGCGTGACGTGTCCGGCCATCGACGGCATCATCGCGGAAGCCAATGAAGTCGCCGGAGACGTGGCCGATAAGGAAGTGCTGGACGCTGCCCTGATCGCCTCGGCCCAGGCGGTCGAGCATTACGAGATCACACGCTATGGGACGCTGGTCGCCTGGGCCAAGCAACTCGGCCGCAACGATTGCGCCAGCGTGTTGCAGGAGACGCTCGACGAGGAAAAAGCCACCGATCACAAGCTGACGGCGATGGCCGAAAGCAAGATCAACCGCAAGGCGGCCTGATCGTCGGAATGTCGCGGGGCGGCACGCCGCCCCGCGGCTCTCAGAGGTTTTCTTCCTCGAGCACGAGACGCTGCATGGCAGCGAGTATCTCGTCGGCTGCCAGGCGGCTGACATCGAAGCCGCTGTCCTGCGTGATCGCGCCAAACATCAACTCGTCGCCCGTGTTGGTGCCGATGAAACCCATCGACCAATCGGGAAAGATCCGTTCCGAGATCGAACAATGATCGAGCACGAGCACGTCCGTGTGGCGCGAGTCGCACTGGATGCGCTCGAAAATTTCCGCCAGCTCGTGCGACGAGCCTTCAAGCACCTGGGCAAACCCGCCGCTGTTGAAGATCAGCGCACCCGTCACGCCCGCCGCTGTGTTGTTTCGGCGCGCGGCCGCGAGGATCTGTTGGACGCCCTGCAGCTTTTCCTCTTCGCTTCCCTCCATGAGGTTGCGGCTCGCATACACGATACGCTGCATGCGCGGTTCCACCTGGGTCTTCATCGAACTGTCTTTCGTGCTGATGTTTGTCAGTTTCGGCTCAGGAATTCGGCGACATCCGCCGAAGGGATGGGACGGCTGATCAGGAATCCCTGAAGCTCGGTGCAGCCTTCGTTGCGAAGACCCTGTAACTGCTCTTCGGTTTCGACGCCTTCGGCGGTCATCGAGATCCCGAGGCTGATGCCGAGCCCGATCACGGCGCGCACGATGGCTGCGGCTTCCTTGTCCGTCGACATTTCGCGAATGAAGGACTGGTCGATCTTGACCTTGTCGAACGGGAATGCGCGCAGATAGCTGAGGCTCGAATATCCCGTGCCGAAATCATCCATGGCGATCCGCACGCCCAGGGCCCGCAGCCGGTGCAACGTATCGAGGGTGCTGTTGGTGTCCTGCAGCAGCACAGTCTCGGTGATTTCGAGTTCGAGTCTGCCGGGCGAAATGCCGGCATTCGCCAGCGCCGAGGTCACGACGTCGATGAGACCGTGATGGGCGATCTGGACCGGAGACAGATTGACCGCGATCGTGATATCCTCGGGCCAGCGTGCTGCTTCGTGACACGCGGCGCGCAAAACCCATTCGCCGATCTGCACGATGAGGCCGGTCTCTTCTGCAACCGGGATGAAGGCTGCGGGCGAGATCATCCCAAGAGTCGGATGTTTCCAACGCAGGAGTGCTTCAAACCCGAGGATCGTCTTGTCGGCAATGTCGGCCTGCGGCTGGTAGTGGAGCGAAAACTGCCGCAGCGCGAGCGCTCTTCGCATGTCCTGTTCGAGGGTACGCCGCGCCTGGGCGCGATCGTCCATTTCCTGTTCGAAGAAGCGAAACTGGCCGCGGCCCGCTTCCTTGGCGCCATAGAGGGCGAGGTCCGCGCTCTTGATCAAGCGATCGGCGTCGGAGCCGCCAAACAGCGTCGTGGCGATGCCGATGCTGGTTCCGATCGTCACCAGATGGTCGTCGATGAGGTAGGAGCGGCCGACGAGATCGACGATGCGCTGCGCAATGGCGCGCGCCGACTCTGGCTGCTTCTGTGAGGCGTGCAGGATTGCAAACTCGTCGCCACCCAGGCGCACGAGCAGATCTCCGTCACGCAGCACTTTTCGGATGCGGTCCACGACGCGACAGAGCAGCTTGTCCCCGATCGGGTGACCCAGCGTGTCGTTGACGAATTTGAACCTGTCGAGGTCGAGGAGAAGCAGCGCCGACTCGTTGCAAGCCTGCGGATCCGCCAGCATGCGCTCGAGCGCTTCCCGCAAGACCAAACGGTTGGGAAGGCCCGTAAGCGCGTCGACGCGCTCGCGAAGATCTTCACCGGCCTTGATCTCGCGGGTCACGAGCCGCCGGCCGAAGCTCAGTCCCGACATTCTGAATTCAGTTTCGGCGGAGACGCGATGCGTCTCGATATCGGTCATGCGCGCGCCTTCGTTGACGCAATAGGCCGCGCGGAAAGCCAGATTGGCGAAGACGATGCGATCGTGATCGTCGATCACCGCAAACGGCTCGGGGAGACGCATCGCGGCTTCGGTCAGGGCATCGATCGGCAGGGGTTTCGTCTCGGACCAACACAGTGTCGCGGCTTTCCCGTTGATCAACTTCAATCTCCCTGCTTCCGAAAAGAATCTTGGCCGGAACGACTTAACGTTTCACTGCCGATCGCTTCACGGGCTCTTGGGCGCAACCGGGATCTGGGCACGAGGTTAAGGATGCGTACGGCGGCGTTCCGGCTCGATGCGCGACCAAAAAAAACCCGGCGCGCACGGGGCGGCCGGGTTGAAGTCTATGACGCAGGATCTGTCATCACTCGTCATTCCTGGAACAATACAGCCTGCCGCAGAGAGAGGCTTCTCCAAAGCCTGATCATGGTCAGGCCGGATTTAAATCAACCGCGACGAAACAGTTAAAATAATAAACCAAAGTCCGACGCTGATGGGCGTTCCGATGACGATGCCGCGCATGATGCTGATCTCCATTCGAGATCAGTGTGCTGACGAGGTCTTAAATATTGCTTCTGTGCTTTGTTAAGAGGGAAGGTACTTCAGCGAAATGCTGCGCGCCGCTCTTCGAGCGCCGATCGGATTTCCCGAATGAGCCGGCCGACATGTGCGGCCTCGCGCCGGACCTGCGGAGCCCGTCGTTCGATTTCGGATGCGAGCACGGCCGCTTCGTCGAACCGTTCCCCGAGCGCGGGAGTGATGCCGCGGGTTGAGCCTCGCTGCGGGACGTCGGGTGCGTCGATGTCCCCGGTCGCATAGAGGCGTGCCGAGAAACACAGGAAATACGCGATCTGGTGCGCCGCCAGGCTGGCAAACCCGTAGCCGAGACATTGCAGGGCGGTGAACTCACCAGCGAAGTAAAGGGCTGCGTGGAACAGGGCGATCTGCACGCTCGTCATGATCACCACGACGGCGCGGAAATAAAAACCGCCGATCAGGACTCCGCCGACTGCCGAAGCGATGACAACCCAGATCAACCCGCTTCCCTTCAACTTGAATAAAAACAACTAACGTCATGTCGCGCAACAGTTGTTGGCGATGATTGATGATACCTTTCGGTCGACCCCGCGACAAACGTTACTTTCTGCTTACCCATATCTTCGCACAGATTCGATCGCGAGGCCGGCGCCTACCGCGCCGAACGTGTCGCCCTCGACCAGCGCGGCGCTCGGCGCCTTGTCCCGAATGGCCTGGCGGACATGTGGAATTCGTGTCGAGCCGCCGGTCAGGAACAGGGCGTCGATCTGCTCCGCGCGCAGTCCGGCGCTGCGCAGGCAATTGTCGATCCGCTCGCCGATGCGCTGGCTCAGCCGCTGTGTGTGCCCCGCGAAGTCCTGCCGCGCGATGTCCAGTGTGAGCTCCGGCTCGATGGCGGCGAGATCGAGGCGCGCTGCGTCCATGTCCGAAAGGTCGATCTTCGCGCCTTCCATGCTCATCGCCAGTGCATGGCCCTGTTCTTGGTCGAGCACGTGCAGGAGTCGGTCCAGCAACTCGGGACGGGTCGCCTCGCGCCGCACCTCGCGGATTTCGCGCCGTGTCTTTTCCGTATAGAGGCGGTTGATGTTCGACCATGTCGCCAGGTCGTGGAAGTAGCCGCCGGGCACGTCCAAACCCTTGCGCTTCATCGGGCTGTTCATGCCAAGCAGCGGCATGAGCGTCCCGAGGCTCAGCATGCGATCGAAGTCGACGCCGCCGACGCGTACACCGTCGTTGGCGAGAATGTCGTCGCCCCGGTCGGCGCGCAGATGCCGCTCCGGCGAGATCCGCACGATGGAGAAATCAGACGTTCCGCCGCCGATGTCGGCGATCAAGGCGATCTGTTCCTGCGCGATCGTGCTTTCATAGTCCAGCGCGGCCGCGATCGGTTCGAACTGGAAGGAAACGTCGCGGAAGCCGATGGAATGTGCGATCTCGCGGAGAGTGTCCTCCGCCTTGCGGTCGCCCTCCGGATTGCCGTCGACGAAATGAACCGGCCGGCCGTGCACGACCTGCTCGAACGAATGGCCGGAAGACGCCTCGGCGCGCGCTTTGATCTCCTTGAGGTAGACCGCGATGACCTCGCGGAACCGCAGCCTCCTGCGGCCGAGCTGCGTGATTTCCTCGACAAGCGCCGTGCCGAGAACGGACTTGAGGCTGCGCATCAGGCGGCCGGGCGTTCCCTCAACATAGGCATCCATCGCGGCGCGCCCGAAGCTCGGCTGGCCGGACCAATCGAAGAAGATGGCGCTTGGGATCGTCACATGGTCGCCTTCGAGCTTCGCCAGTCGCGGCGCATTGTCCCGCCAGCTGCCGAGCGTCGTGTTCGATGTACCAAAGTCGAGGCCGCAGGCCGCCATTCCGTCCGTCTCCGTCGTCAAAGGGAGCGTTGGCCTACTAGGTTCGGCCGCTGCGGTCCAGACGCCTCGATGCCGCGCTGGGGCCCGGTTGCGCCGGCGCGCGCGCATCTGTTTAGTGGGCGGCAACAAGACGCGGGAGGAAAACATGCGCGACGAGACGATTCTCATCGTGGGCGGAGGCATTGGCGGCCTGTGCGCCGCCCTGGCGCTGGGACAATCGGGATGGAGCATACGTGTGCTCGAGCAGGCGCCGCAGTTCGGCGCCATCGGCTACGGCATCCAGCTTGGTCCGAACGTTTTCCCCATGCTGTCGCGTCTCGGCGTCGCCGAGGCCGTGCGGGCCGCCAGCGTGCTGCCTGGCAACGTCTGGATGTTCGATGCGCTGACCGGCGGTCCCGTGACGCGCGTGCGCACCGACATGGCCTTCCGCGAACGTTTCGGCGCGCCCTACATCGTCATCCACCGCGTCGATCTTCACAACATTCTGGTGGAGGCGTGCCGGAAGTCGCCGCTGATCCACCTCGACGAGGATGCCAGCGTCACCGGCTATGAGGACCGTGGCGACCATGTCGTCGTGAGCACACGCGATGGCCGCACCATCGAGGGGGCGGCGGTGATCGGCGCGGACGGACTGCGCTCGCGCATCCGGACGCAGATCATGGGCGAGAGCGAGCCCGTGCCGACGGGCTACGTCGCCCACCGGACCATTGTGCCGATTGAGAAGGCGCCGAAGAACATTCCGCTCGACGACGTCGTGCTCTGGGCCGGTCCGGGATTCCACATCGTCCATTATCCGCTGCGAAACGGTACGATCTTCAACATCGTGGCCGTGTTCGAAACAGAAACCTACGCCCGGAAGGGCGACGTCGAGGCCTATCGCGCGGAACTGCAGAGGACCTATGCGAAGGCCCAGCCTGCCATGCGGGAGATGATCTCGCTGCTCGATCTGGAACGGCGCTGGCCCATCGCCGACCGGCCGCCGCAGCGAGGCTGGTCGAAGGGAAGGGCGGTTCTGATGGGCGACGCCGCGCACGCCACGCTCCAGTCGCTGGCGCAGGGCGCGGGCATGGCCATGGAGGACGCGGTCATCCTCGGCGCGCTGATCGATCGCCATCGCAACGACGTACCGGCAGCCTTCCCGGCGTTCGAGAAGGCCAGGATCGTCCGCACGGCGCGCGTGCAGCTGGAATCGCGGGCCATGTGGGAGCGCTTCTACCACACGGGCGGCGTCGAAGCGGAGGTCCGCAACGCCATCGAGGCTGAGCGCAGCCACGAGGACGTGTGGCAATGCCTCGATTGGCTCTATCGTGGAGCAAACGTGCCGGGCGCTCCCGCGGGCGCTTGACGCGCCCGCGGTTCAGTCGACCGGGCCGGGGCTTACTTCTTCGGTGCGGGGATCTGGATCAGCTCCGTGATCTGCTCCTGGGTCAGCGGCGCGGTCGAATATTTGAAGGCCACGGCGTCCTTCACGATCTTGTCGAGGC
>JAQGJH010000070.1 GCA_028290705.1 Hyphomicrobiales bacterium | reverse complement strand
GCCGCCGACGAGACCGTCAGGGCTGACGGGGAGGAGCCCGGCCAGGCTGATGCGGCCGCCATAGGCGGCTCCGCGCTCCGGCTCCTGGATCGGCCGTCTCGGCCGCAGGCGCTTCTGACTTTGACTGCGCAGCATATTTCCCGTCCAACCGTCCATGGCACGTTCTCCAATCCGCCCCCAATATCGGAGGCGATGAGAACATAACAGGAACAAATGTCTTGCGTAAGGAAAAAAATCCTGCATTCTTGGCCGGTCCTTTCGATGGAGCGTCCCCATGCCGAACAAGAACTCCCTGCGACTGCTTGCAGCGCTGATGCCCCCGTCCTCCTATGCGTTTCGCGCCCAACCTGGAGAAGGGGCGGACGAACTGCACGTGGTCACCCGCCGCAAAAACATTTTTATCGACGCGGGGCGTTTTCCCCCCGAGAGCGGCGAAGCGCTGGTGGCCCGCCGATGGGCCATTTGGGAAACGGCCGGCCCCGCCCGCCGCCCGCGGCTCTCCTTGACCGCGGCAGGCAAAGAGGCGGCGAGACTCGCGGCCGGGCCCCTCGAGCCGGCCCGGGTGCTGCAAGGCGCGCTCGAAGCGGTCGCGGGCGACGAAGCCGGGCGATCCATGATCATCGATCGGGCCGAAAGTCCGCTGGTCTGGCTCTCCCGCCGGCGCGGAAAGGACGGACGCCCGTTGCTCGATCCCGTTGCCGTGGAGGCGGGCGAGAGATTGCGGCGCGACATCACTCTGGCCCGCACCCTTCCCAACGTCACGTCGCGCTGGGACGGCATGCCGGGCCAGAGCGGCGGGCCATCGCCCGGGCATGTGTCGGATCTGGTGCTGGCCGCCGCGCAGCGCGTCGAACGGGCGCTGGCCGCCGTCGGACCCGATCTCGCAGGTCTGCTGGTCGACGTGTGCGGTTTTCTGAAAGGACTCGAGCAGGTGGAGGGCGAGCGTCGCTGGCCGCGCCGCAGCGCCCGCATCGTGCTGGATGTGGCGCTCGCGGCGCTGGCCCGGCACTATGGACTGGAATCCGCCGCGCGGGGGCCGGAGCGCACCGGCATGCGGCATTGGGGTACAGACGATTACCGGCCCGGCATCGGCTGACGGCGCTCAGGCGGTCGCCATGGCCTCGCGCGCGTCAGACTTGATTCGCTCGACCATGGCGCGCACGCCGTTCGAACGCTGCGGCGTTAGATGCGCGTCGAGTCCGAGTCGCTGGAACAGATCCTGTGCATCCGTCGTCACGATCTCGCCCGCCGGCCGTCCGGAATAGAGCGCCAGAATGAGATAGACGAGACCGCGAACGATATGCGCGTCGCTGTCGCCCCGGAAACTCAGCACAGGGGCCGAGTCTTGATTCTGGACGGACGTTTCGAGCCAGACCTGGCTGGCGCAGCCCCGCACCTTGTTGGCCTCGTTGTGCGCGGCCTCGTCGAGCGGCTCGAGTTCGCGCCCCAGTTCGATCAGATAGCGATAGCGGTCGTCCCACTCGTCGAGCAGCTCGAAATTTTCGATGATGTCGTCGATCTTCGAAGCCATGTCGCGCTCGCGCCCCGCCGGTTTCCGCCTGGTGCGGATCGCCTGTCTATATGGGGCAGCAGCCTGCTCGCGCCAGCCTTAATTCGAGGGCCGGTGCGGCGGCGATGGACGCTGTCCGCCTTTCCAGACCGGCGCGAGGTCGCTCGCCATCAGGGTGTTGTGGGATGCGCCGACACCCAGGGCCTTCCCGACGGCGGCGGAATGCCGCGCGCAGGCGACCGGATCCTTGAGGCAGAGGGATTGCGCCTTCTCGACGGCAGCCGCCGAAGCCTGGGCCGCGCCGCTCGCAACGTCGTTGCGCACGGCCTCGCCGTCCCACGGAAGATGGGAGAAAACGAGGCCGAGCCAGAACGCGCAACGCAACAGGAAAAACATGTCGAACCACCAACGGGCCGGCGACCGCAACGTTGCGGCACGACCCAAAAATACCCGCATCGACTCAAATGCGCGTCAAAACATCCCCTTGCATTCGAGCCGGCCCATTCAGGCTTCGTTCACCATGTGGCCCCGCTCCCGGCAACCAAACCTAAACCATGACGCGCGCTTTACCCGCCCGCATGCCTCGCGCCAGCCGAATTCGACGCCCGCGGGGTCACTTGGGCCTGCGCGTTTAGCGTTCACTTAAGGCAGGCCTGCGACTGTGCATCGGACAAGGCAGCGCGGGCCATCAGCCGCACGCCGCCCGGAGTGAATGCGTCGTGAGTCATTTGTCGAGTTTGGAAGGCCGCATTCAAGCGCTGGTGCATGAAAGCGCCCGCGCTTGTCCCCTGGAAGAAGCTCGCCACGCTCTGTTCATCGGAACGCGCCTCGTCATTGCGCTCGTCGCCGCAGCCGCTGCTCCGCTTTGCCTCGCCATCAACGGTGCTCCCGCGGCCTGGCAGTCGCTCGCGTTCACCTTCGCCATGATGCCGCTCGTAGCGGTCGTGGTCGTGTCGCGCTCCGGGCGCATCGTGCTCGGTCATCTCATCTGCATTGCGGGTCTCATCGGGTTGTCCGTCACCATCAGCCTCGGGGCAGGCGCAGGATCGAGCGCCGCCATGGTGTGGCTCGTGCTCGCGCCGCTCGAAGCCGCCTTGTCGTTCTCGACCGCCATCATCGCCACCACGGCGATCTCGTCGCTGGTCATCGCGGTGCTGATGTCCTTCGCGGGCCGTTTCGGTCTGTTCGACGCGCCCGGTCATGCCGCGAGTTCCGACCTCGTCTTCACCGCCGTGGCCATTCTGTACGCGCTCGGCCTCGCCGGGTGCTGGCTGCGGCACAGCGAACTTCGCAGCCGCCGCGACTCCGTCTATGCAGCGCAATACACGACATTGTCCGAAGCGCTCGGCGATCTCGTGCTGCGTTACGACCGCAGTGGCGCGGTGATTTCGACGGGGCGCGAGAGCGACACGCTGCCCGGCGTCAACACGCGCGAACTGATGGGCCGCGGCTTCTTCGAACGAATCCAGGTTGCCGATCGTCCGACCTTCCTGAAAACCATCGCGGACGCGGCGCGCGGCGACGGCACGGCCGTCTCGACGGTCCGTCTGCGCACGTCGAGCGTGGCGAGCGATCGTGGCGCATTCGAGGAGCCGGTCTTCGACTGGGTTGAAATCCGCGCCCGAAAAATCGTCGCCGGCCTGCAGCCGATGGAGCACGACGGCGCGAGCGTCATCGCAGTCGTGCGCAACGTGTCGGATCGTGTCGAGGCGCAGCGCATTCTCGAAACGTCCAAGGCAGAGAGCGAACGCGCGCAAGGCTGGAAAGACCGCTTCCTGGCCAACGTCAGCCATGAATTGCGCACGCCGCTCAACGCCATCATCGGTTTTTCCGAAATGCTCGGCAACGAGCAGCTGGCGCCGCGCGAGGAGGCCAAGCGCCGCGAATATGCCGGCATCATCCACACGTCCGGCCAGCATCTTCTCTCCGTCGTGAACTCCATTCTCGACATGTCGAAGATCGACGCCGGAAGCTTCGAGGTTCAGGCCGAGCCCTTCGCGGTCGCGCCGCTCATCGAATCCTGCTGCGACATGGTGCGATTGAAGGCCGAGGAGGCGAATGTCGAGATCGTCCGCGTCTGCCCGCGCGGCATCGACGAATTGACGGCCGACAGGCGCGCCTGCAAGCAGATTCTGCTCAATCTCCTGTCCAACGCCGTCAAGTTCACGCCGCACGGCGGTCGCGTCACCATCGGGGTTCGGCCGGAAGGGAATTCTCTCGCGTTCTTCGTGTCCGACACCGGCATCGGCATTACCGCGGCGGATCTGCCGCGCCTCGGCGATCCCTTCTTCCAGGCTCGCTCGTCCTACGATCGGCCCTACGAGGGAACCGGCCTCGGACTTTCCGTGGTCAAGGGCCTTGTCGGTCTGCACGGAGGGACGATCTCTATGGAAAGCGAGCCGGGGCAGGGCACCTGCGTGACCGTACGGCTGCCGCTGGATTGCCGCCGCGCCGGTCCGCCGAGCTCGACCGCCAAGATCGAAGTCATCACTCGCGCCCCTGCGGCTCCGGCCGCACTGGCCTTTACGACGGTGAAGAAAATTGCGTGAAGCTCTCCTCCGCGATGAAACCGAATTCGTCCAGATGCGCGCTCCACGCCGCGCGCCGTCCGGACGTGGCGAACGGACGCGGCGCTTCGCCTGGCTCGCGCCTTTCATGCGCCGTCCCGGCCGTACCGTCGCCTGCGCCGTCTGCACGGCGCTGCTGACCGGCATCGGCGTCAACGCGCTGTTCTTCCAGACCGCGCGTCATCCGGCGCCGATCTTCGGCGCGCCCGCCAGCGTTCGCGCCAAGGCCGCTCCGCCCGCCGTCGCGGTTTCACCGCGCGCGGATCTGTTCCAGCCGCAAACCGAGGTGCCGGTGCCGCCGCCACGACCCGCGGATTTCGCCGCATCCTCGCAGCAGCGCATCGCCATCGATCCACCGAAAGACCAGATCGGCAGCCTGTTGAAGGCGTCTGCGCCCAGTTCTCCCGACAACACGCGCATCGTTCAGGCCGCGCAGCGCGCCCTGATTGCGCTTGGGCATTCCCTCAAGGCCGATGGCGTCATGGGCGCATCGACCCGGCAGGCGATCGAAAAGTTCGAAGCCTCGCGCCGGCTGCCTGTGACGGGCGAACTCACCCCGCGCACGCTGCGCGAACTCGCCGCCCAGACGGGTGTCGCGGTTCAGTAATGCACCTGCGCGCGGACATCTGGGTTTCGGGCTATCTGCGCAGATGCGCGGTGGAAGGTGCGACTGCGGTTCTGCGCAAGCGGGGCGCCGCCGAAGCCGGCGCGATCTTCGTCAGGGTCGATCGTCTCGACGGACAGACCGCGCTTTATGGGCCTGCGCCGCAGAGCGAACTCGGCGCACGCGAGGGTATCGACCGGCTGTGGGCGCGCATGCATGCGCAAGCCTGGGTCGATCCGCTCGACTCCGAACAGCGCCTGCGCCGGGAGATGGATTTCGATCCCGATCTCTGGATCGTCGAAGTCGAAGACCGCAAGGGACGCTGCTTCCTCGACCTGGCCGATTGACGCTCAAGAGCGGTTCATCAACCTCTGCGCCAATTCCTGTGCGCGCCCGCGAAAGGCGGGTCCATGTGCGGGGCGGATGCGCTCGACGGCGCGCTCCGCTGCCCGCTCGGCTGCGGCGCGTGAGGTCAGTGGACGCGCCGTCGGATCGAGAACCGGCGCATGCGTCGCACGCCGCTGCGGCGCGGGCGTTCCGCGCATCGCCTGTACGAGGGCCGTCGCCAGGTCCAGCGACGTCGTGGCGACGATTTGCGTCAGCCGCGAGACCTTGCCGTAGGAATGCGAGATCACCGGATCGACGAACAGGAAGATCCGTGTCGCAACCTCAGGCGTGACGCCGATGGCGCGCAGTGCGATCGCGAGAGGCTCGCCGTCGGGGTCGCTGAGAATGGCGGTCGTGAGATCGCGGTCGCTGGACAAACCCTGCGACAGCAGCCCGACGAATTCTTCGCGATCATGCGTCAGGGCCGCGGTTTCGAGGCGGCGCGGCAGGGCCGAGCCGGATTGTTCCATGAATGTCGAGACGGCGCCGGTCTCGCGCAACTGGCGCTTCAAGGCGGTCAGGATCAAGGATCGCTGCCGTGAGTTGGCCTGCAGGAACAGCGCCGAGGCCTGCGGCTTGTGCGCCATGCGCGCCAACACCAGGCGACCGAGTTCGACGTCGGTGCGGGCCCGCTCGACCAGACAGGAAATGGCCTGCGCGTCGAGGGGCGCGGATTCGTTGCGCACCAGCGCCTGCAGCACGTCCATCTCCGGCCGCGACGCGAGCGTCGTGACCGTGGCGGCGTCGAGGTCGATGCGCCGGGCCACCGCCGCAGCGCTCTCGGGCGAGCCGAGCGAGGCCGCCGCATCGATGGTCAAGGTCGAAAGCCTGGGGCATTGCGCCAGCAGCAGCGCCGCCGCGGGTCCGCCGCGCATGACGATCTGTTCGAGCACGTCCGCGGGTGCGTCCGGATGGCGGCAGAGTGCGCTGGCCACGTGAAGAAGTTCGGCCTCGCGGGCATCGTCGACGACACGCATGGCAAGTTCCCCGAACTGCCTGACCTCGTCGCCGCTGTGCGATGCGCGCATCACGAACATGTCGGTCAGGACCCGAAGCAGCATGGGTCGCGTGCTCCCGACGTCGCTCATGGCGCGCGCGGCAAGCTCCTCGAGAGGATAGGACTGGTGGGCGAAGGGACGCATCGCAGACACACTCTGATACTCGCGCGAGCATAGGCCCAAGTCGTTGACGCAACATTAACCTTCGGAAACTCCTAATGCGGCTTCCGATTTGCGGTGCGTTTTTCCGATGGGTCTTTGGAGGCGACCATGAGCAATATTCTGATCTTCCGGCCTGTGAGCGGCCAGACGCGAACGCAGCCGCCGCCGGATCTCGGCGAAGCCGCCATTCTGTTCTTCACGGGTGTCCGCTACGAGCGTCAGGCCGAACAGGCCGAAACCCGCTCCCTCTTGGCCATGTCGAGCCGCAAGACGGCTGCGGTCGGCAAACGCACCCAGCGCAAGAAACCGGTCGCCAAGCAGGCGAAGCCCGCCGCCAAAACCGTCAAGACACTCAAGCCGGTGGCCAAGTCCACGCGTCCGCGCAAGGCGCGCGCCTGATCCGCCGCGCTGTCAGCCTGCAGGCTTCGGCGCCAGCTCGCAGACGATGGACGTGATCCGCGCCTGCGCCTCGGCCATCAGGCTCGGCCGCTCAGCCAGCGCCCGCGCGACGAAAAACCCCTGCAGGGTCGGGGCCTGCAACCGCAACTCCTGGGGCAATTCCTCGTCGCTGTCGCGACTCTCGATGTCGTCGAGCTGATCGCGCGTCGCCAGCACGACCTCGAGACGCCCGCGCGAGGCGCCACGGTCCGTCATCGCATAGAACAACTGGCCGTAGCGCCCGTGAAAAGACATCAGCAGCAATGCTTCCGGCGGCAGGCTGGCGCGTATGCGCACCGGTCCGCGCGTCAGGTCGAACCGGCACGCGCCCAGCGCCATGGCGGGATCCTCGAACGGCGTTACTTCAGCGCCCGGCAGGGTCGCGGGCAGCAGCGTCATCTGGTTGACCGGCGCGACCGCGCTGATCCGCGCGAACGCATCCCTGGACGCGACCCGTGGCATCATCAGGATCGAGGCGATGTGCACGATGCCGGCGATGCACAGCAGCGCGAGGGCCCAGAGCAGCAGGCTGGGAACGAAGCCGATGGGCCGCCTGGGCGTCACGCGCAGCGCTCCGCCACCACCGAGGGCAGTTCGTCGGCCCGCAGCGTCGAGGCATTGGCGCTGTTGGCGCTGTCGTAGAGGCGCAGCACGAGCACGTAAGTCGCGTCTTCGGCGACGGGCAGCCAGTTGCCCGGCCGCGCGTGTCGCGACACCGTCACGGCATAATCGCCGTCCGCCGCGCGCAGCACTTCCGCAGACGTGAATCCGTAGCGCTGCGTCGGATGATCGATCAGCCGGCCCGTGGGGCTCATCACCGTCAGGGTCCAGTAACGCGCCGTGGGCATCGGCCCCGAGACGACATAGTCGCAGGCGGCGGCCAGCCTGCGGCCGGCACTGTCCTCGCGCGCCACGAACGTCAGGCCCTCGGCGGGCCCGAGCGGCATCTCGCCGGTGCGCGCCGTCATGGCTTTGGCGTAGGGGTCGGCCTCGCTCGTGCCGGCCTTTGGCCAGCCGGTCCAGGGGCCGGCCTGCACGGCGTCGAACATGAAGCCGCGCTCGACGCTGAGCGATGTGGCGAAGAGTCCGAGCGCCGCGCCCCCGAGAGCCACGGCCAGAGTTTTGACGAAAATGCCCAAGCTCGACGGAGCTCCGCTGCGAAAGAATCGATGTGGCGACGACGCGCGAGCTTACCCGATTGGCCGGACGATCGAAAACTTCAGCGCCTGCGGCCGATCGTGCCGGTGACGTCCGACGCATAGGAGGTCGGCGAGATCGTCTCGACCCTGCGTCCCGCGTCCTTCTCGGCATTGCCGAACATCGACTCGATCGCGCCCAGCGTCTCGGCGGATTTGCGCGACAATGTGGCGGGACGCTGCGGTGCGCCGAGATCCCCGCGCGCGCCCGAGGCGGCGCTGGCGACTGCGGCCGGAGCGGCCCCGACCCCATAGGGATTCTTCAATTCGATGCCTTGATGCGCATAGGCCATGATCTCATGCCACGTCCGCGCCGGCAGCGAACCGCCCGTCATGTTGTTCATCGAGGTGGAATCGTCGTTGCCGAACCAGACCGTGCCGACGTAATTGCCCGTATAGCCGCCGAACCACGCGTCCTTGTAGGCATTGGTCGTGCCGGTCTTTCCCGCCACCGCCACGCCCGGCAGGGCCGCGGCGCGCGCCGTGCCGGCGTTGATGACCTCTTTCATCATGTTGTTCAGCTCCGCGACCTTGTTGGCCGGGATGACCTGCGGGGATTCCGGTCCGTCCTGCTCGCGGCGATAGATCACCTGATCGCGCGAATTGCGGATCTCGAGCGCCGCATAGGGCCGCGCCCTGCGGCCGCCATTGGCCAGCACCGCATAGCTCGCCGCCATGTCGATGACCTTGACGTCGCCAGCACCCAGCGGCAGCGACACCGTGTCGGGCAGGGGCGTGGTGATGCCCATCGCGCGCGCGGTCTCGATGATCTTCATCCGGCCGACCTTGGCGGCGTTCCACTGGTTGCGGTTGTCCTTCAGATAGGCCTGGCCGATCTGCACCGACAGCCGCACCGCGACCGTGTTGAGCGACTTCTGCAGCGCCACCACCATGGGCATGCGCCCGGCCGACGCGCCGCCATAATTTTGCGGGCACCAGTTGCCGAGACAGATGCCGGAGCCGTCGACCACGCTGTTGCCGTTGAAGCGGTCGGTCATCAGCGCCGTCAGATAGACGAACGGCTTGAACGACGAGCCCGGCTGC
>JAQGJH010000022.1 GCA_028290705.1 Hyphomicrobiales bacterium | reverse complement strand
CAACCAGCCCGCCGCCGCCGTGCAGGTCCGCGCGCCGTCGCCGGCCGATGACGCCGCCCGCGCGGCCGCCGACAACAACGTCGACCTCGGCGGCGTGGCAGGCTCGGGCAAGCGCGGCCAGGTGCTGAAGGGCGACGTGCTCGCCGCCATCGCAACGGGCGGCGCATCCTCGGCCCCGGCAGCCGCGCCCGCACAGGCGCGCGCGCCGTCGCCCGCCGACGATGCCTCGCGCGAAGAGCGCGTGCGCATGACCAAGCTGCGCCAGACCATCGCGCGTCGTCTCAAGGAAGCTCAGAACACCGCCGCGATGCTCACGACCTTCAACGAGGTCGACATGGGCGAAGTCATGGCGCTGCGCACGAAGTACAAGGACGTGTTCGAGAAGAAGCACGGCGCCAAGCTCGGCTTCATGAGCTTCTTCGTGAAAGCCTGCACGCAGGCCCTGAAGGAGATCCCGGCTGTCAACGCCGAGATCGACGGCACGGATCTCGTCTACAAGAATTATTACCATGTCGGCATTGCGGTCGGCACCGAGAAGGGTCTCGTGGTGCCGGTCGTGCGCAACGCCGACACGATGGGCTTGGCGACGATCGAGAAGACCATCGCGGACTTCGGCAAGCGCGCGCGCGACGGTCAGCTCAAGATCGACGAAATGCAGGGCGGCACGTTCACGATCACCAACGGGGGCATCTACGGTTCGCTGATGTCGACCCCGATCCTGAACGCCCCGCAGTCCGGCATCCTGGGCATGCACAAGATCCAGGAGCGCCCGATGGTGGTGGGCGGCAAGATCGAAGTTCGGCCGATGATGTATCTGGCGTTGTCCTACGATCACCGCATCGTCGACGGCAAGGAAGCCGTGACGTTCCTGGTGCGCGTCAAGGAAGCGCTGGAAGATCCGGCGCGTCTCGTGCTCGACCTCTGATCCGTTTCCGACGCTCCGCAGGCCGGAGCGCTGCCATCCGCGGGATGAGGGGCGACCCCCATCCCGCACGCTCGCGGGCCTTTCGGCATCCCTGCCGAGCGATGAACGCCGGACCGCTTTCATTGCGCGTCAGCTGCGCAATCCCATCTATCCATCAAGGCTCTGCCCCGACGCCGAGCTGACACGCTGCGGAGCAACTCATGTCCTACGATCTCGTCGTCATCGGCACCGGCCCCGGCGGCTATGTCTGCGCCATCCGCGCCGCCCAACTTGGCATGAAGGTGGCGGTCGTCGAGAAGCGCAAGACGCATGGCGGCACCTGCCTGAACGTCGGCTGCATCCCCTCCAAGGCGCTGCTGCACGCCTCCGACATGTTCGAACTGGCGGCGCATGATTTCGCCGCGCTCGGCATCGTGGTCGGCACGCCGACGCTCGACCTGCCGGCGATGCTGAAGCACAAGGACGACACTGTGGCGGCCAACGTCAACGGCGTCGGCTTCCTGCTCAAGAAGCACAAGATCGACAGTCACTTCGGGCACGGCTCGATCGCCGCGCCGGGCAAGGTCGAGGTCAAGGGCGAGGACGGCAAGGTCACGTCGCTCGAGGCCAAGAACATCGTGATCGCGACCGGTTCGGACGTCGCCACGCCTCCGGGCGTCGATGTCGCGTTCGACGAGGCCACCATCGTGTCCTCGACGGGCGCGATCGCGCTCGACAAGGTGCCGGGCAAGCTCGTGGTCATCGGCGCGGGCGTGATCGGGCTCGAACTCGGGTCGGTCTGGCATCGCCTCGGCGCCGAGGTCGTGGTGGTCGAGTATCTCGATCGCATCCTGCCCGGAATGGACAACGAGGTGGCGCGAACCTTCCAGCGCATCCTCGAGAAGCAGGGCTTCAAGTTTCATCTCTCGTCCAAGGTCACCAAGGTCGAGAAGACCGGCAAGGGCGCCGGCGTCACCTTCTCGCCGGTCGCGGGTGGCGACGCCGTCACGCTCGAAGGCGACGTCGTGCTGGTGGCGACGGGCCGTCGTCCCTACACGGACTATCTCGGTCTCGAGGGAGCGGGCGTTGCGATGGAGCGCGGCCGGGTCGTGATCGACGATCATTTCGCCACCAACGTGCCGGGCATCTACGCCATCGGCGACGTCGTGCGCGGGCCGATGCTGGCCCACAAGGCCGAGGACGAGGGCGTCGCGGTGGCGGAAATCATCGCGGGGCAGCACGGGCATGTGAACTACGACGTCATTCCGGGCGTCGTCTACACGATGCCGGAGATCGCCTCGATCGGGAAGACAGAGGAAGAACTCAAGGCCGCGGGCGTCGCCTACAAGTCCGGCAAGTTCCCCTTCACGGCGAACGGCCGGGCGCGCGCGATGCGGCACACGGACGGCTTCGTGAAAGTGCTGGCGGACGAGACCACCGATCGTGTTCTCGGCGTGCACATCATCGGCGCGGGCGCGGGCGAACTCATCGCCGAATGCGCGGTGCTGATGGAGTTCGGCGGATCCTCGGAAGATCTCGCCCGCACCTGTCATGCGCATCCGACCATGTCGGAAGCCGTCAAGGAGGCCGCGATGGCCGTGGAGAAGCGCCAGATCCACATGTGATCGAGCGCTCAACTCCAGGAACACGAATGGGCGCGGCGAGCGCCCGTTCTCGTTTCAGAAGAGATGCAGCATCGTGGGAGCGGCGATCGCCAGGGCCATCAGGCCGATCGCGCCCAGCCCCATGAAGCCAGCCACCCAGGCGAGAGCCGCGATGCCGGTGATGATCATGGCCGAACACAGCACGATGGCGATCTGCAGGATGGCCGAGCTGAGTTCGAAGATCTCGTTCCTGGACTTCTGGAAGTCCCGCTTGGTCTCGGCCGCCTTGGCGCGCGCCGCGAGTTCCTTGCGGCCCTCATTGGTTTCCGGTTCGGTATCGTAGCGGTCGGCGGTGCGCTTCCACGCCGCGATGCGCTTTTCGAGGCTTTCCCGCAGCGCCGGGTCGGTGACGCCGGGCACCTGCGCCTCGACCTGCTCGGCCGCCAGCTGAACGCTGGTTCGCCGGATCGTCTTGGCCTGGAAGAAGGCCCAGAGGTTCGAGGCTTCGAGGTTGAACGCCTGCGCTTCGCGCTCGGCATTGTTGCCGCCCATCTCCGAAAAGGCGAGGCAGAGCGCCAATAGCGCGATCAGCAGCGCGACGCCGCGGTTGTTGGTTTCTGGTTCCGCCGATGCATGTCCGGACATCGTTTGCTCCTGGCGAGAATCAGCTCGCGCAGGCCAAGTTCTAGCAGGTCCGCCTGGAGCTGCTAGGGGAGACGCGCACGCGGATGAGCGCTTCTGTAGGCGTCGAGCAGGCGAGCTCCATCAATCGCCGTATAGACCTGCGTGGTCGACAAGGAGGCGTGGCCGAGAAGTTCCTGGATGGTGCGAAGGTCGCCACCCCGGCTGAGCAGATGCGTGGCGAAGGAGTGGCGCAAGGCGTGAGGGGTTGCTGAGTCGGGCAGGCCGAGCGCGCCGCGCATGCGTTCGACCGCCAATTGGATGATGCGCGGCGACAAGGCTCCCCCGCGCGCTCCCACGAACAACGGCCCTTGGGGGTCAAGCGGGAATGGACAGAGTTCGAGGTACGAATCGATGGCCTGCCGGACCGGTGCAATCACGGGCACTGCCCGCGTTTTGCCGCCCTTGCCCAGCACCGTCAGCATGTCGCGCGCGCCGGCCGGCGCGTCGCCCCGGCGAATGCCCAAAGCTTCGGAAATGCGCAGCCCCGCGCCGTAGAGCAGACCCAGCACCGCCGCGTCCCGGGATAAAATCCATGGCGGCCTGTTCTCTCCCTCGCGCGACTCGACACGCGTCAGGTCGCGGGCGTCGTCGGCCTGCAACGCCTTTGGCAGGCTTCGAGACAGTTTGGGGCTCCGCGCCGCCGCGAAGGCGGAGGCGCGGCCCTTTCCTTCGCGCTCGAGGTGGCGGGCAAAAGAGCGCAGACCGGCAAGAATCCGCATCAACGTGCGGCTCTCGACCCCTTCGTGTCTCCGCCGCGCCATGAAGGCGCGCAGATCGGCGGGCTGCACGGCGGCAAATGCCGCAAGATCGGGGCGCTCGCCGAGGTGCGCCGTCAAGAAGACCAGGAATTGTCGGAGATCGCGGGCATAGGCGTCCAGCGTCAGCGGCGAAACCCGCCTCTCCGCGCGCAGATGCGTCATCCACCTTCGCGCCTCTTCGGCAAGATCGCCGGACGCCTGCGGAAAAATCAGATGTGCGGCGGGGGCCAGCTGATCGTCGGCCGCCGGGATGTCTTCAGGATGTCGGCTCATGGCGGTCATCCTGAAGACGTGTGGTGAACGAAGCCTTTCCGGCGGGCCTCCGATGGTTCAGCGTCCGGCCTGGATCTCGGTCGCGGCCTGAACCAGCAGTTCTTCCATGGTGCGGCGGATCTGGTGATCCGACTGGTCGATGTTCTGGTCGTCGAAGTCCTTGCGGACCTTGCGGAATACGTCCTCGTCGCCAGCTTCCTCGAAGTCCGCCGCCACGACCGTGCGGGCGTAGGCATCGGCATCCGCACCCGTTTTGCCGAGTTTCTCGGCGGCCCACATCCCAAGCAGTTTGTTCCGGCGCGCCATGGCCTTGAAGCGGAGTTCCTCGTCATGCGCGAATTTCTTCTCGAAACTGTCGCCGCGCTTGTCGAAACTGCTCATCCGGGTCTCCCTGTCGCCAAAGTCGAGCCTCCCAAACGAGGCCACAATGCCGATATAAAGATCCGACAGTCATATTCCTAGCTCCCGGCGCCCTTGTTGCGCCGGCTCGCGGTCTCGGCGCAGGAGCGCGTGCCGCCTCGTTGTATACGTCAATCAAAGGGACTAGGTTGCTGATGGGTTGTGTCCGTGACCAGAACGGTCTAGGACGCCCCGTCACCGCGGCCACTCACCGGCTGGCTTCGATCCGCGACGGGTCCGGGGATTTCCCGGCGCTTCGCGGCCGCAGCCCTCACACAGGAGCCTCGGCCCGACCCATGGATTTTCTCAAGCCACGGTTGATCCCCATGAACCGCCGCCGTCGCATCTACGAAGGCAAGGCCAAGGTCCTGTACGAAGGCCCGGAGCCCGGAACCCTGATCCAGCACTTCAAGGATGACGCCACCGCTTTCAACGCCAAGAAACACGAGGTGATTGACGGCAAGGGCGTGCTCAACAACCGCATTTCCGAGTTCGTCTTCCAGCACCTGAACGACATCGGCGTGCCGACCCACTTCATTCGCCGTCTCAACATGCGCGAGCAGTTGATCCGCGAAGTCGAGATCGTGCCGCTCGAGGTCGTCGTGCGCAACGTCGCGGCAGGTTCGCTGTCGACCCGCCTCGGCATCGAGGAAGGCACGCAGCTCCCGCGCTCGATCATCGAGTTCTATTACAAGAACGACGCGCTCAATGATCCGATGGTGTCGGAAGAGCACATCACGGCGTTCGGCTGGGCGAGCCCGCAGGAGATCGACGACATCATGGCGTTGGCGATCCGCGTCAACGACTTCTTGTCGGGTCTCTTCCTGGGCGTCGGCATCCGTCTCGTGGATTTCAAGATGGAATGCGGCCGGCTCTGGGAAGGCGACATGATGCGGATCGTGGTCGCGGACGAGATCTCGCCGGACTCGTGCCGGTTGTGGGACATGAAGTCCAACGACAAGCTCGACAAGGACCGCTTCCGTCGCGATATGGGCGGCCTCGTGGAAGCCTATAGCGAAGTGGCTCGCCGCCTCGGCATCATGCAGGAAAACGAGCCGCCGCGTTCGGGCGGCCCGAAGCTCGTGCAGTAAATCCATACGCCCGCGCCGATCATGGCCGGGCGGTGACATCGAACGACCGGGGGCGCGCAGCCCCCGTTTGCATGAGGTCCGCCCGCGTGGCGGCCGCGTCCCGGAGACAGAACATGAAAGCCCGCGTCACCGTCACCCTGAAGACCGGCGTCCTCGATCCGCAGGGAAAAGCCATCGAGGGCGCGCTGAAGTCTCTGGGCGTCGAGGGCATCGGCAGCGTCCGGCAGGGCAAGGTGTTCGACGTCGAACTCGGAACCGCCGACAAGGCGCAGGCCGAGACCGCGCTCAAGACCGCCTGTGAAAAGCTTCTGGCCAATACCGTCGTCGAAAACTATCGCATCGAGATCGTCTGATGAAAGCCGCCGTCGTTCTCTTTCCGGGCTCGAATCGCGAAGGCGACGCTGTCCGCGCCATCGAAGCCGCGACCGGGCACAAGCCGCCCATCGTCTGGCATGCCGACACCGAGCTTCCGGCTGGCACGGATCTCGTGGTCCTGCCCGGCGGGTTCAGCTATGGCGATTATCTCCGCTGCGGGGCCATTGCAGGACGCGCCGCCATCATGGATGCGGTGCGGGCCCATGCGGCGCGCGGCGGCCTGGTGCTGGGCATCTGCAACGGCTTCCAGATCCTCTGCGAGGGCGGCCTGCTCCCCGGCGTGCTGATGCGCAACAAGGATCTGCGGTTCATTTGCAAGATGCAGCACCTGCGCGTCGAGCGCGCCGACACGGCCTTCACCCGCGCCTATCGTGCCGGCCAGGTGATCAAGGTTGCGATCGCGCACGGCGAAGGCAATTACGAGGCGGATGACGAGACGATCGCGCGGCTCGAGGGCGAGGGGCGCGTCGCGTTCCGCTACTGCGACGAGGCCGGCGTCGTGGGCGGGCTCGCCAATCCCAATGGCTCGACGCATGACATTGCGGGAATCTATTCGGAAAAGCGGAATGTGCTCGGCATGATGCCTCACCCCGAAAACCTCATCGACCCGCTGGTCGGCGGCGTCGATGGAGCCGGCCTGTTCAAGAGCCTCGTGGCGGCCTGACGTCTCGCCCGACCAAAAAAGAGCCGGCGCGAAGCCGGCTCAGTTCGGGAGGAGGAGAGAACTCGAAATCCTAGAAGCGATAGGTGATGCCGGTGGCGATCAGCCATGGATCGAGTTTCACCTTGGCGCTGACTGGCAGGCCGCCGACGACGCCGGTCGCGTCCGGACGCAGCCAGAGCTTTTTGATATCGACGTTCACGCCCCAATGCCGGTCGATCATGTAGTCGAAGCCGACCTGCAGGGCGAGGCCCGGCTCGTTCTTGACGTCGAAGGCCGTGAACACGCCCTTGGCCTTGTTGCGGAGCATGAACGTGTAGTTCACGCCCGCCCCGAGATAAGGCTTGAACGCGCCGAAGTCGGTGAAATGATATTGCAGCATGAGGGTCGGGGGCAGCAGCAAGGTCGACCCGATCGTGCCGAGCCCCGCCAGAGCGCCCGTGCCCTTGACGCGATGCGGAGACACGCCCAGCACCAGTTCGGCGGCGATGTTCGGACTGAAGAAATAGGTGATGTCGAGTTCGGGCACGATCGCATTGCTGGCCTTGAGGCCGCTCACTGAGGCCGCGCCGTTGACGCTGACCGAAGCCGAGGAGTCGGGCAGGACCGCGAGGGCGCGGACGCGGATCATCCACGGGCTCGGGGCGGCGACGAGAGGGGCGAGCGGCGCGCGCGTCATGCTCGGCAGGTCGGCGGCGAAAGCCGGAAGCGCTACGGATCCCAGCAGCAGCGAGAGAGCGGCGCGATTGAGGGCTTTCATGCAGTCGGCTCCATTTCGTATCGTGTTTTCAGCGGGATCAAGCCCGTCGCGGCAAACTGCTCCGCGCTGCTGAGCCGCGAGTTGATTTAGATCAAACGGCAGCGCTTCAGCCGACGTTCCGGTGATGCTGTGGCGAAAGCGCGACAGTTGCGGGCGCCGTTCCCCATTGCCAGAGCGCGCTGCGGCGGCTATCGAAACCACGCTCCCATGAGGCCTTCAGGGCCGACGCCAGAGGGCCTTCGTCTTGCAAAGCCAATCTCTACAGATCACGCCCCAGCTCGTCGCCGAACACGGTCTCAAGCCGGATGAATACGAGCGTCTCGTCTCGTTGATCGGGCGCGAGCCGTCGCTGACGGAGCTCGGCATCTTCTCGGCGATGTGGAACGAGCATTGCTCGTACAAATCCTCGCGCATGCATCTGCGCAAATTGCCCACCAAGGCCCCGTGGGTGATCCAGGGTCCGGGTGAGAACGCCGGCGTCATCGACATCGGCGACGGGCTCGCCTGCGTGTTCAAGATGGAGAGCCACAATCATCCCTCGTTCATCGAGCCCTACCAGGGCGAGGCGACGGGCGTGGGCGGCATTCTGCGTGACGTTTTCACCATGGGGGCGCGGCCCATCGCGTGCCTGAACCTGCTGCGCTTTGGCGCGCCCGAGCACCCGAAGACCCGGCATCTGGTCGCCGGCGTGGTCGCGGGCATCGGCGGTTATGGCAATTCCTTCGGAGTGCCGACGGTCGGCGGCTCGGTGAATTTCCACACGCGCTACGACGGCAACATCCTGGTCAACGCCATGGCGGTGGGCATCGCCAAGGCGAACGAGATTTTTTACGCCAAGGCCACGGGCGTCGGCCGCCCCATCGTCTACCTGGGCTCCAAGACGGGACGCGACGGCATTCACGGCGCCACCATGGCGTCCGCATCCTTCGAGGCGGATGCCGAGGAAAAGCGTCCCACGGTGCAGGTCGGCGATCCCTTCTCCGAGAAGTTGTTGCTGGAGGCCTGTCTTGAAATCATGGCCAAGGGCTGCGTCATCGCCATCCAGGACATGGGCGCGGCGGGCCTGACGTCGTCGGCGGTCGAAATGGGTGCGAAGGGCGGGCTCGGCATCGAGCTCGATCTCGATCACGTGCCCTGCCGAGAAGCCAACATGACGGCCTACGAGATGATGCTGTCGGAGAGCCAGGAGCGCATGCTCATGGTGCTGGATCCTGCCAAGGAGGCCGAGGCCGAGGCCATTTTCGTGAAATGGGGACTGGATTTCGCCGTCATCGGCAAGACCACCGACACGAAGCGCTTCGTCGTCAGGCACCAGGGCCGGATCGAGGCCGACCTGCCGATCATGGAACTCGGCGACGAAGCGCCGATCTACGACCGTCCGCACGTGCCGACGCCGAAGAAACCCGTCGTGCCGGCCAATTCCGTGCGACCGCCAATGTCCAACGCCGATGCGCTGGTGCATCTCCTGGGAACGCCGGATCTGTGCTCCAAGCGCTGGGTCTGGGAGCAGTATGATCACCTGATCCTCGGCAACAGCGTCCAGCAACCGGGCGGCGACGCCGGCGTGGTTCGCGTTGGCGAGGGCCCGAAGGGTCTCGCCATGACGACGGACGTGACGCAGCGCTATTGTGAGGCCGACCCCGTGGAGGGCGGCAAGCAGGCGGTGGCGGAGGCCTGGCGCAATCTCACGGCCACGGGCGCGCTGCCGCTCGCCCTGACTGACAATCTGAACTTCGGAAATCCGGAAAAGCCCGAATATATGGGCCAGATCGTGGGGTGCCTTGAGGGGATCGGCGAAGCTGCGCGGGCTCTGGACTTCCCGATCGTGTCCGGCAACGTGTCGCTCTACAACGAGACGCAGGGACGCGGCATTCTCCCCACCCCGTCGATCGGCGGCGTGGGACTGCTGGACGACGTGACCAAAAGCGCCTCGGTGGCGTTCAAGGCCGCGGGGCGGACGATCCTGCTGGTCGGCCGGACGGAAGGCTGGCTCGGCCAATCGGTCTATCTGCGCGACATCTGCGGCCGCGAAGAGGGTGCGCCGCCGCCGGTGGATCTTGCGGCCGAGCGCCGGAATGGCGATTTCGTTCGCGGGCTGATCCTCCAGGGCCGCGTCGATGCGGCGCATGATCTCTCTGACGGAGGCCTCGCGGTGGCGCTGGCCGAAATGGCGATGGCGTCGAGGATCGGCGCGCGGATCGAAGCCGATGCCGGCCCTCAGCCGCACGCGTTCTGGTTCGGCGAGGATCAGGCGCGGTATCTCGTCACCGCGACCGCGGAAGAAGCGGCGCGGATTGTTTCAAACGCCAGCAGCGCCCATGTACCGGTCTCGATTCTGGGCATGACGGGCGGGGACGTGCTGGAACTCACCGGCGAGGCGCCGGTGGACATCGCCACGCTCACTCGGACGCATGAGGGCTGGCTGCCCGCCTACATGGCCGGCCCGCCGGTCGCGGCGGATGCCGCGCAGAACAAGCAGGGGGACTGACCCGATGGCCATGCAATCTCACGAGATCGAAGCCCTCATCAAAGAGGCGCTTCCGGACGCCAGCGTCGAAATCCGCGACCTGGCGGGAGACGGCGATCATTACGCGGCCACGGTCGTGTCGGCGGCTTTCAAAGGCAAGACGCGCGTGCAGCAGCACCAAATCGTTTATGCCGCCCTCAAGGGTCAGATGGGCGGGCAGTTGCACGCTCTTGCGCTCACCACCAGCGCGCCGGCCTGATTGGCGGATGCGCGACCAGACCCTATATTGAAGACATCCAGCGGATCTCGAACTCCGCCCACCGGGAACGAAACCATGGCCGACATCAACGAGCAGATCAGGCAGGAAGTCACCAGCAGCGACGTCGTGCTGTTCATGAAAGGCACGCCGCAATTTCCGATGTGCGGCTTTTCCGGTCAGGTGGTGCAGATCCTCGACTACCTGGGCGTGCCCTACAAAGGCGTGAACATCCTCGAGGACGAGGCGCTGCGCCAGGGCATCAAGGATTACGCCAACTGGCCCACGATCCCGCAATTGTACGTGAAGGGCGAATTCGTGGGCGGCTGCGACATCGTCCGGGAGATGTTCCAGGCCGGAGAACTGGCGACGCATCTCACCGAGAACGGCATCGCCTGCCAGCAGCCCGCCAAGACCTGAGCGCAGCGGGGCCGCGGTCGCGGATCATGCGCGCGCGAGGCCGGTGAGGCGCAGCGCCGCTCGCCCCAGAAGTCCGTAAGGGCTCGCCAGCGTCTCGAGTATCTCGAAATGATTGAAGCCCGTCGCGACGATGAGTTCGGCGGGCTTTTTCGCGTCCGCGAGCGCCGCGGCGAAGTCGAGGGCCTGGCGCTGGAACTCCGGTGTTTCGAGAGTGCCGTGCGCCAGCACGAGCGGGCAGGCCACGTGGCGAATGTGCCGCTGCGGGCTGAGTTCATGCTCCATCGCATCCGTGAAGGCGACGTAGCGCGAGCGCGCCGACAACCGCACGGGTTCGAGGTCATACATGCCCGAACAGAGCAGCGCGCCGCGCAGGAGATTCGGGCTCAACCCGAAGGTCGCCGCCCAATCGGTCGTCACGAGACATCCCGCCAGATGAGCGCCCGACGAGTGACCGATGACGTAGATCCGCGACGGATCCACGCCATAGGCGGAAGCCTGGCTCGAGAGATGCGCGAGGGCGCGCCGCACCTGATCGACCATCGGGAAAAGGCTGCCCTCACAGGCGTCGATCTGGTCGAAGTCGAGCGCGGCAAAATGCGCTCCCGCATCGACGAACATCTCTGCCAGAAAGGCAAAGTCGCGCGCGGCGCCATTTCGCCACGCGCCACCGTGCACGTAGACGACGAGCGGACGATTCGAACCGCCGCTGCGGTACAGATCGAAGCATTCGCTGGCGCCCGTGCCGTAGGCGAACACGTCGGGAGAGCCGGGGCGATCGAGCGCGATCTTCGACATCAGGATGCGGCGTGCCTTGGTATCGGCCTGATTGGGTGCGTAGTGCGACTGATCATAGGCGGCGTCGAGCGCAGCCTGATGGTAATGTCGCCAGACGAGCGGTGCAGATCCTCGTCCTTCGTCTCGATCCTCGAGGCTCATGCCGGGCGGCCTTTTCGGGGGAATGCGGAGCATCATCTTGCATCCATCGCGTGATCTGCGTCAAAACGGCCGGGTTGCTCCCGGTCCCGAATGGGGCCACGCTTGCAGGCGGTTACCCGGATTCGCGAATTTCGACGCCGATTCGATTGCGAATGCAGACTGCGGCTGGTGCGAGCCGACCCACTTTTCAGGATCACGATAATGCCGGCGATCGCCCAACACCCGTTCCGTCTTGCCACACTCCTGGTGGTGTTGGGGCTCTGCGGCCTTGTATCGCCTCCCCCGGCGGAGGCGGCTTACGGCCGGATCAACCTGACGGTGAATGGCGTCAAAAGAACCGCGACCCTGGTCGAGTTCGAGAGGCTGAAGAAGCGCAAGCGTCCGGTCATTTTCGTGCTGAGATCGGCCGGCGGCGGCTCAGGCGCGGCGCTTCGGGCGCGCCGCAGTCTGGGGCTCGACGCTTTCGCGCGCGAAACCGGCGCCATCGTGGTTTATCCCGATGCCCTCGGCGGGGGATGGGGTCGCGCAACGGCGGGGCAGCCTGCGCCCGACGATGCAGCGTTCGTGCGGGCGCTCGCCAATCGCCTGGTTCAGCAAGGAATCGCCAGTCGGCGACGCCTCTACATCGCGGGCCTGTCTTCGGGCGGACTGCTGGCCATGAAGATCGCGTGCGAGAACAGCGATCTCTTCGCCGGCGCTGGCGCATTCAATGCAGCGCTCCCGGTCGAGGCGGCGACGACCTGCGCGCCGGCCCAGCCGGTGTCATTCATGCTCATCAACGGCACAGCCGACAAGATCCTGCCGTACCAGGGCGGGGTCGCCAACCTGCCGGGCGGGTCGCGCGAGGTCATGTCGAGCGAGGCGACCGTCGGGCTGTTCGCCAAGGCGGCGCAGTGCACGGGCAAGACCGTCCGTCCGTTGCGCGATCGCGATACGAAGGACGGTTCAAAAATCGTCGTCGAACGGTGGAGCGGCTGCAAGGCTCCGGTGTCGCTGGTGCGGGTTGAAGGCGGCGGACACACGGTCCCGGGCCGCCGCACCGCCGTCGCGCGGGGCGATCAGACAGGCGCTCAGAACAACGATACGGATGGAGCCCGAATGATGTGGGACTTCCTGCTGCGGCTCAGCCCCTGACGCCTCACTGCGGGATCAAGGCCCAGTAATCCAGGTCGAGAAGCACCGAGGGATCATAGGTCTCGCCGGCGAATCGTGGAAAGTCCGCGCAGGGGCGGTCACGCGTCGCGATCGTGCGCAGGCGCAGTGCTCCGACGTCGTCACGCCCCGGCACCTCCGCGCATTCCAGCACCTCGCTCCAGGCGAAGATGGTGGCCCCGGCGAACAAGGGCGCGACGTGGCGGCCGGCATTGATCGCCGCGACGTGGAAGGCATTGCCGAGCCCGTTGAAGGTCAGGGCGCGGGCAATCGAAATGACGTGGCCGCCATAGATCAGGCGACGCCCGTGGCGGCCCTGCGCTTCGGCAAACTGGTTGAAGTGGACCTTGGCGGTGTTCTGGTACAGGCGCGTGGCGATCTGATGCTCAGCCTCCTCGACCGTCATGCCGTCGACATGGTCGATCCGCTCGCCTGGAGCATAGTCGCCGAAGCGATGTTGCGAGCCGGACAGCTGGACGTCGTAGTGTGACCGCGAGATGACCGGGCAGGCGTCTCCGAGCGTTTCCGGGTGCAGGGTCTTGGGGAGCACCGGAATGATTTCGGCGGGCGCCGGGGATGCCTGGTCGCGCTTGCGCACCATGACCCATCGCACATAGTCCAGCACCATGACGCCGTCCTGGTTGAAGCCCTGCGAGCGGACGTAGACGACGCCGGTCTGTCGGTTTGAATTCTCCTTGACGCCCAGCACCTCGGAGACCGCATTCAGCGTGTCGCCCGGATAGACGGGGGCGAGAAAACGGCAGCCCGCATAACCGAGGTTGGCGACGGCATTGAGTGAGATGTCGGGCACCGTCTTGCCGAACACGACGTGGAAGACCAGCAGGTCGTCGACGGGGCTCCGCGGATAGCCTGCGGCCTGCGCGAAGGAATCGGCCGACTGGATGGCGAACCTCGATCCGGTCAGAGCCGTGTAGAGCGCGACGTCACCGCTCGACACCGTCCGCGGGGTGGCGTGACGAATGAGCTGCCCGACGTGGAAATCCTCGAAGAAATTTCCGGCACGCGTTTTCGTGCTCACGGCTCCGGACTGCGGCGCCATCCCGTTCGCGTCGGCTTCGTCAGCCATGTCACCCTCCTGATGTCTGTCGCGAGCCATGCATAGGTCACGCCGACGGCGCGGGCATCCTAGCTCTTCGCAGCAATCCGGCTTTCGAGCCGGCCTGCCAGCATGGCCGCGTCGCCCCGCAGGAGGATCGATTTGCACCGGGACCGGCCACCCCCGTGCAGACTTGCGCGCGACGGGGCGAGATCGACGAGGTCGGCCAGCAGACGCTGGAGGGCTTCATTGGCCCGGCTGTCCTCCGGCACCGCTCGCACGCGGGCCAGAAGCACGGGGGTTCCGTCAGACAGACGCCCGATCCCGTCGACCGCGTCTCGACCGGCGCGGGGGGTCAGGCGCACGACGACCACGAGTCCGTCCGGGTGCTCCGACCAGGGCCGTTGCGGTGACTCGTCAATAGCCGCGCACATTGCGCAGGACGTACAGATCGATGACCATCTGGATGAACCAGATGCCGATGATCACGATGACGGGCGAGAGATCCAGTCCCCCCATCTGGGGCATCCGCCGGCGGATGGGAGCGAGGACGGGCTCGGTGACGGCGGTCAACGTATCCCAGATGGCCCTGACGACGCGGTTGCGGATGTTGACCACGTCGAACGCGATCAGCCAGGACATGATTGCGGATGCGATGAGAACGTAGACGTAAAGGTTCAGCAGGTGCTGAATGAGCCTGACAATCGCTTCCATGGTCACTCCGGGCGGCCGATCACCCCCGGTTTAGCTGCAGGCCGCGTCGCGGGCAAGCGATGCGGCATTCACGCAATTTTCTAAGGCGGCAAAGCCTCTAAAATCCCTGCCGCCGCGCGATTGCGCGTTGACAGGACTGCGGCCGGGGGCGTAAACCACGCCTCGCTTGG
>JAQGJH010000119.1 GCA_028290705.1 Hyphomicrobiales bacterium | reverse complement strand
CATTTATCGCTGAAGGATCTGCTGGCCGTCAAAGCCATCGCAATCCCGGGAGACGTCGGTCAGATGGCCGTGGAGACCTTGATGGGAATCGGGATCGCGTGGTTGCTCGGCTGGCCCGACGTGGCCGGGTTGGTGTTCGGCCTGGCGCTCTCGGTCGCCAGCACGGTCGTTCTGCTGCGGGCCCTGCAGGAGCGTCGCCTCATCGAGACCGCCAAGGGACGCATTGCGGTTGGCTGGCTCATCGTCGAAGACCTTGCCATGGTGCTTGCGCTCGTCTTGCTGCCGGCCCTCTCGGGCGTTCTGGGTGGCAAGCCCGACGGCGGCGCCGCGGCGGGCGGAGGCGGCCTGGTCGCATGGATCGGCACTGAATCCGTCTGGGCGACGCTGGGCTGGACCCTCGTCAAGGTCGCGGCTTTCGTCGGGCTGATGCTGGTCGTCGGTCGGCGCGTCATCCCGTGGATTTTGCACTACGTCGCCCATACGGGCTCGAGGGAATTGTTCCGGCTCGCCGTTCTGGCGATTGCGCTTGGCGTGGCTTTCGGGTCCGCCGCACTTTTCGGCGTGTCGTTCGCGCTCGGCGCGTTCTTCGCCGGCATGATCCTGGCCGAGTCGCAACTCAGTCATCAGGCCGCGAAAGAAACGTTGCCCCTGCGCGACGCGTTCGCGGTGCTGTTTTTCGTCTCGGTCGGCATGCTGTTCGATCCGTCGATCATCCTCAGCCAGCCCTTGGCTCTGCTGGCGACGGTGACGATCATCGTGGTCGGCAAGTCGCTCGCGGCTTTCCTGATCGTGATGGCCTTCGGCCATCCGGCCAGCACCGCGCTGACGATTTCAGCCAGCCTGGCGCAGATCGGCGAATTTTCATTCATTCTCGTGGGGCTCGGCGTCGGGCTCGGTTTGCTGCCGCCCGAGGGCCGGGATCTCGTGCTTGCGGGCGCGATCCTGTCGATCCTGATCAATCCGTTCATCTTCTTCCTCCTGGACGTGTTCAACACACGCCGGTCGCGGCAGGTGGACGAGAAGGTGGCTGCGGGGATCTCCGAGCCGACCGTCCCCGTGCTGCCGAAGACCGCCCTGCAGGACCACACGATCCTTGTCGGGTACGGTCGTGTCGGAAGCCGGATCGGCGCGGAATTGATGTCGAGAGACGAAGCCTTCCTGGTCATCGAGGAGTCGGACGCCGTCGTTGCGCAATTGCGGAAGGACGGGCTCGAGGTGATCGGTGGGTCAGTCGGCGACAAGGCGCTGCTGGATGCTGCGAACGTCGCGGGGGCCAAGTGCCTGATCGTGGCGATTCCCAGCCCCTTCGAGGCGAGCAGCCTCATCGCGAGCGCCCGTGCGGTCAATTCCGGAATCGAAATCGTGGCCCGCGCGCATTCACTCGAGGAGGTCGAGCATCTGCGCAGGTATGGCGCCGATCACGTCGTTCTCAGCGAGGAAGTCACGGCGCATGCGATGGCGGGCCAGCTGTTCCGCGAGGATGGCCTGTTTGCCGGCATCGGTGTCGAGGACCGTGACGGCGACGCTTTCGAAAATGCGCAGAAGCCGCTGAAGGACGAGAAGTCGGCCCCCGACAAGGTGCTGTAACGCGCATCGTTGCGTGGGACGTCAGATGCCAAAGAAGGCCGCGGCCGTGTCATGGCAAATCGCCTGCATGGCCGTGCCGTCGAGGCCGGCCCGCTCGACGGTGCCGAGCGGATCGGGATCGCCCATGTCGAACGGATAATCCGAGCCCAGCATGACGCGATCCGCTCCGGCGAGATCGACGAGCGTCTTCACGTGATCGGGGCGGAAGACGCAGGTGTCGTACCACATGGCTCGCATGTAGTCGGACGGCTTCCTGGACGTCAGGCGCTTCAGCTCGGGACGGTAAGCCCAGGCATGATCCATGCGTCCGACGTAGAACGGGAAATAGCCGCCGCCATGGACGATCAGCACGCGGAGCTCCGGGTGCCTGTCGAGCACGCCGCCGAAGATCAGGTGGTTGATGGCCATGATCTCCTCGAGCGGCTGCCCGATGGTGTTGACCATGAAATAGTCGCCCATCCGCTCGCCCTGCGAGAAGCCGAGCGGGTGGATGACCAGTGGCACGTTCAGCTTGACCAGGCGGCGGTAAAGCGGATCGAAGGCTGGGTCCGACAACTCCCGGTCCAGCACGCGTGAGTCGATCTGGAAGCCGCGCAGGCCGCGTTCTTCAATGGCGCGCGTCGCCTCGTCGATCGCGGCGGCGACGAACGGCATCGGCAATGTGCCGAGGCCCGAGAAGCCGGATGCGTCCTGCCCGACGAGGTCGGCGACGTGATCGTTCTGCAGGCGCGAGATGTCGACGAGCAGGTTCGCGTCGGCCCAATAGTGCTGTTGCCCGGGCGCGGGGGCCACGACCTGCCGGTCGATGCGCATGGCCTTCATGCTCTCGCGCCGAACGCCGAGATCGTTGAAGCGCGGCATCAGAACCGGCCCCTGCGCCTGGTCGACGGCCTTGCTCTCATCGCTCATGTCGCGCTGATACGGGATGAACTCCGGCCTGTAGCTCGGTGCGACGCGGCCATTCACGGCGGGGCAGAGCGTGTGGGTATGGCAATCGATGATCGTCATGTGTTTTCTGCCGTCAGGTCGAGATCGGGGGGAAGTGCTTCGTGCAGGCAGGTGACGCGCTGGAAAGCGTCAGCGATGCGCAGCAGCAGCGGCTCGCTCCAAGGGCGGCCGACGATCTGCATGGATATGGGCAGGCCGCTTGCGCTGAACCCGCAGGGCAGGGCGACCGCCGGGAGCCCGAGATAATTGATGCCGCGCGTGTTGCGCGTCACGCGGCCGATCACCGCGGCGACATCCTCGGGCGAGCCGTCCGTGGTTTCGGCAATGGTCGGCACCGCGAGCGGCAAAGTCGGAAGGATGGCGCAATCGGCCGCTCCGATGACGGTCTCGATCCATTCACGCGTGAGCGGGCCGCGCATCGCCAGCGCCTCGACGTAACGCGTCGCGGGATAGAACAGGCCCGGCTCGATGCGTCCGCGCACCTGGTCGGCGTAGTCCTGCGGCTGACTTTCGAGCCATTGGCGATGCAGCGTCGCGGCCTCGACCGACATGACCAGATGCATCAATGAATTGATGCGGCCCATGTCGGGGGGGGTGGTCTCAGTCGCGGTTGCGCCCAGTTCGGTGAAAACCCGGCAGGCTTCGTCGAGGGCTGCGGCGACTTCATCGTCAAGCGCCTCAGCATAGTAGCCGACGGGTCGCGCCATGCGCAGGCCGCGCGCGTGGCCGGTCAGGGCTGCCTCGCAACGGCCGGGCGGTGCGCCAAAGGTGGTGGGATCGGCCGCGTCGTAGCCGGCGAGGACGTCGTGCAATCGCGCCACGTCGCGGGCGTGCCGCGCCAGGGGGCCGACGCAGTCGAGCGTCGCGGAGAGCGGCATGGCGCCCGCAAGGCTCACGGCTCCATGCGTCGGTTTCAACCCAGTCACGCCGCACATGGCCGAGGGATGGCGGATCGAACCGCCGGTGTCGCTGCCCAGCGCTGCCGGCACGCAGGCCGAGGCCACGGCGATGCCGGAGCCGGACGAGGAGCCGCCGCAGACATGGTCGGGGTTCCAGGGGTTCAGCCCGTGCCCCTCGTGCTCGTTGTAGCCGGTCGGGCTCAGGGCGAATTCAGCCATGTGCAGCGTGCCGCAATCGACTGCCCCCGCTTCATCCAGCCGGGACAGGGCGGTCGCGGTCAAGGATGGCTTGAAGCCACGGCGGATCTTGCTGCCGCAGGCCGCGATCCGACCGGTGCGATAGAACAGATCCTTGTGGGCCATAGGCACGCCGGCGAGCAGCCCTAGCGGTTTGCCCGCCGCCCGGGCGGCATCGACCTCCCGGGCCTGCGACAGCGCACGCTCGGCCTCGATCAGCACGACTCCGTTGAACCTGCGGCCGCGCGTCTCGAGGCGCGAAAGCGCCGTCCGCGTAATCGCCTCGGAGGTGGTTTCGCCGCGCGCGATGGCGCTCGCAAGGGCGACCACTCCATCCTCGATCGCGGCGCTCACGAATGCGGCTCGAATTCAGATTTCAGCGCCGCGAAGGATTGCGGCGACGAATCGAGACTGACCAGCTGGTCGGCGGCCTTGCGGACCACGGCATTCGTGTCGAGCACGAGCGGGCGGTGCCGCGCCGTGCGCGCGGCGGTCTCGAGAGAGTTGTTCAAGTCTCCCGCCACGAAGGCGAGACCTTCTTCCTGCTTCATGGTCGACCTCAATGAACGCCGAGATATTTCTGGAGCGAGGCCGGGTCGGCCTGCAGTTCTGCGGCCGTGCCGTGATGCACGATGCGGCCGGTCTCGATGAGGTAGATGCGATCGGCCAGCGCCAGCGCGCTGTAGAGATTTTGCTCGACGAGCAGGATGCCGAGGCCTTCCTTGCGAAGCGATGCAATGACGCCCTCGAGATGCTGTACCATGACGGGCGCAAGACCCTCGGACGGTTCGTCCATCAGCACGAGTTCGGGATCGATCATCAGGGCGCGGCCGACGGCGAGCATCTGACGTTCGCCGCCCGAGAGCTGGTTGCCGCGATGCTGGCGCCGTTCCGCCAGTCTGGGGAAGGTGGCAAGCACGCGCTCGACGGTCCAACCGTCCCGGGCCGATGCCGACTTCAGCATGGTCAGATGTTCGACGACGGTGAGCGACGGGAACAGCCTGCGGCCCTGCGGCACGAGGGCGATCTTGCGCTTTGCGATGTCGTGCGGGCGCAGGTCGTTCAGGCGTTGGCCGTGGAACGTGATGTCGCCGCTGCGCACGACTGGGTCGCGCAGATTCATGATCGACCGGATGGTGGTCGTCTTGCCCATGCCGTTGCGGCCGAGAAGCGCGACGATCTCACCCGGAGCGACCTTCAGCGAAACACCCTGCAGGACGTGCGCGTCGCCGTAGTAGGAATGCAGATCCGTGACTTCAAGCATCGGCGTTCCCTTCGCCAGGTACGACGACGGCGTGCGGCTTGCCGAGATAGACTTCCTGCACGAGCGGATTGGTGCGGATGCTCGACGGATCGCTTTCGACGATGACGACGCCGTTCTGCATCACGGTCACGTAGTCGACGAGGCCGAGCGCGAGATCCATGTCGTGCTCGATCAGCACCACGGTGAGTTCGCGGGGCAAAGCGCGGATGATGTCGGCCAGGAAGGTTCGTTCGGCCGGCGAGAGGCCGGCGGCGGGTTCGTCGAGCAGCAATAGCCTGGGCGTGCCGACGAGCGCCATGGCGACCTCCAGCTGGCGCTGCTCGCCATAGGACATTTCCTTGACGACGACGTGTTCGCGGCCGTCGAGGCGCGACGAGAGGAGCGCGCGCCGGACGTCGTCAGCCTGGGCTTCGGTGAGATCGTCCGTGCCGAAGAAGGAGAACTTGGTCGGCGAAAGGCCGCGGACGGCCAACCGCATGTTCTCGATGACGCTCATGCGCCCGAACAGGTTGGTGATCTGGAACGTGCGGGCCACGCCGAGATGCGCGCGGCCCTGCGGCGACATGCGCGACATGTCCACGCCGTCGAAAACGACGCGGCCGGATGTCGGGGGAATCGTGCCCGTGATGGCGTTGAACAGCGTCGTCTTGCCGGCGCCATTCGGGCCGATGACGGCGCGGCGTTCGCCGGCGTTCAGCGACATCGACACCTTGTCGACGGCCTTGAGGGCGCCGAACTGCACGGTGACGTCGGTCAGCTTGAGGATGGGTTCGGCCACGGCTCGCATTCTGGTTTGTGGGGCCCGCCGCCGGTTCGGGCGACGGGCCTCGGGTTGGGAGATCAGCCCGTCTTGCCCTGGAAGGTGCGCGAATAGGGCGGCTGTTTCAGGTAGGTTTCCGGATCGTATTTCCAGAACTGCGAGACCTGGGGGTAGAACTGGATCGGCACGTTCCACAGCTTGCCGTCCGCGCGCTTCTCGACCTTGCGGATCGAGGCGTCGTAGATCGGGTTGGTGTAGGCGTCGAACTTCACGGTGCTGCCGAGCGGCGAGTCCTTGAGTTCGGTCGCCAGAACCGTCTTCAGGAAGAGTTCGCGATCCTCGACCTTGCCGTTGATGGTCTTCAGCGCTTCGGCGACCCACATGGCGCCCGAGTAATGAGAGAAGCCGTAGATCGATGGCAGCTTGCCGTATCGCTTCTCATAATCGGCGACGAACTTCACCGTCGCGGGCTCCTTCGAGCCTTCGGCGAAATGCGCGCAAGAGACGATGCCTTCGGCCTCGTCCTTCATGGTGCGGATGACCGACTGGTCGGTCGCATTCATCGCGCCCATGAGCGGGATGCGGCCCTTGAGACCGAAGCTCGCCCATTGCTGGATGAAACGCGTGGCGTCCGCGCCGGTCTCCATGGCGAAGACCGCGTCGACGCCGGCATTGGCGAGCTGGCCCAGATAGGGGCTGAAGTCCGCCGTGTTGAGCGGATGCCAGAACTGCTGCGTGACGGCGCCGCCGAGTTCCGTGAACATCTGCAGGAAGCCGCCGCATTGCTCGTGCCCGAAGGTGTAATCCTGCGAGATGGTGGCGACCTTGCGGTAGCCTTGCTTGTAGGCCCAGTCGGCAAGCGGCCGCGACATCTGGCTCGCCGTATAGCCTGCCACGCGGATGACGTTGGGGATGCGCGTGCGCTGCGTCAGGTCGTCGGCGGCGATGACCGGAATGAAATAGGGCGTGCCCGTTCCCTTGACGTAATTGGCGACCGCCAGGCCCGTGTTGGCGAGGATGTTGCCGAACAGGAAGTCGACGTTGCCCTGCTCGACGAGGCGGCGGGCCTTCTGGAGCGCGGTGTCCGGGTTCGAGGCGTCGTCCTCGATGACGATCTCGACCTTGCGGCCCGCCACTTCCTTGTTGACCTGCTCCCAGTACATTTCAAAGCCTTCGACCAGTTCGCGGCCGCCGGCCGCGATGACGCCGGTCAGCGGCGCCAGGAGGCCGATCTTGATCGGTCGCGCCGCACCCTGTGCGCGCACGATGGCCGGCATCGAAACCATGCCGGCGGCCGCGAAAGCCGTGGAGGTCTTCAGGAAACTACGCCTGTCAGTCGTCAATTTCGTCATCTGCCCACTCCGTTGTCAGTCCGGTTCGTCATGGTTTCGTCTTCGACTGGCCGCGACCCGCCATGAGAAGTCGCGCCTTTCCGATCACCCCTTCGGGGGCGAAGATCATGATCACGATGAAGGTGAGGCCGAGCACCATCAGCCAGCGCTCCGTGACGGACGAGACCGCCTGCTCGAGCGCGATGATGATGAAGGATCCCACGAAGGCGCCAAACAGCGTGCCGACGCCGCCCACGATCGCCATCAGCAGGCCGGCGACGGATTGCGACAGCTGCACGGTCGAGGGGCTGACGAAATCGTTGAAGACCGCGTAGAGCGCGCCTGCGATGCCGGCGAAAAACCCCGAGGCCGTGAACGCGATGGTGAGATGCAGTGGCACGTTGTAGCCGAGGCTCGCCATGCGGCTTTCCCCATCGCGGATGCCGCGCAGCGTCAGGCCGAAGGGCGAGTGCACGAAGCGCCACATCGCGAAGGTGACGAGCGCGACCACCACCGCGACGGCGACGTAGAGTTCGCGCGTGCTGAGCATGAGGCCGGCCCGCAACTGGCCGCGCAGCCCGTTCTCGCCGCCGGTGACTTCGGTCCAGCGCAGGCAGATGCCCCAGACGATGAGGCCCAGCGCCAGCGTCAGGAGCAGGAAGTACACGCCCGAGGTGCGCACCGCGAGGAGCCCGAAGACGAGGGCCAGAACGGTGGCTGCCAGCACGCCGAGCAGCATGGCGAGCGGCAGCGGCATGTGCATCACGGTTGCGGTGTAGAGCACCACATAGGTCGAGGTTCCGAAGATGGCCCCGTGGCAGAGAGGCGTGCGGCCGGTGAAGCCCGCCAGCACGTCGACCGACATGGCGAGGACGGCGAAGATCAGGATCTGGGTCGCGACGCTGACGTAATAGGTCGGCATGGCGAGAGGCGCTGCGACGAGCACGAGCGCCGCAAGGCCGGCGAGGATACGCAGGGTGGTGGAGGTTTTGCTGGTCATCAGGCGGCCTTTCCAAAGAGGCCGAGCGGGCGGAAGGCGAGCAGCACCGCCATGGGACCGAAGATGACGAAATAGGCGAGTTGCGGAAACCAGACCTGACCGAACGTGTTCAGCAGCCCGATGAGCAGCGAGCCGATGGCTGCGCCCACGAGGCTGCCGCGTCCGCCGATGATGACGACCGCCAGGCTGAACACGAGGATCTCCGCGTCCGCGCTGGGATAAAGCGCCAGGAACGTGCCGCCCAGCAGGCCGCCGAGGCCGGCCAGCGCCGAACCCAGCATGAAGGTGATGAGGAAGACCCGGCGGATGTCGATGCCGCAGGCCTCGACCATTTCGGCATCGTCGACGCCGGCGCGGATGAGCGCGCCAAGACGCGTCTTGTTCAGCAGAACCCAGAGCGCGATGAAGACGAAAATGCCGACCGCGAGAACGAACAGCCTGAATTTGGGGTAGAACAGACCGCCGATCTGAACCGCGCCCTGCAGCCATTGCGGCGTCGCGACCGTGAACGTGTCGCCGCCCCAGATGACGAGCGCGAGATCGTTGAGCACGAAGGCCACCCCGAGCGTCAACATGACCTGGCGGAGCTCGAAGCCGCGCACGAAGCGCAGCAGCCCCTGATCCAGCACGAGGCCCGCGAGAGCCACGAAGATCATCGCGCCAAGTCCGGCCAGAATGAAACTGCCGGTGAGATTGCCAACTGAATAGCCGACGTAGCCGCCGAAGAGGTAGAGTGCGCCGTGCGCCAGATTGACGATGCGCAGCAAGCCGAAGATGAGCGTGAAGCCCGACGCGACCACGAACAGGAGCGCGGCGAAAGTCAGTCCGTTCATGATCTGGAAGGCCATCATGACGCGTCAGGCTCCCGACTTCGCGAGACGTGCGCGCTCGGCCTGGTGCCAGTCGAGAATCTGCTCACCGGTCCAGAAGACGACGCCTTCCTGGTGGCGGATTTTTTCGAGGACCTGCTTGAAATACTTCAACCGGTGCGGCGCGCCCATGATGTAGGGGTGCAGCACCAGAGCCATGACGCGGGCGCCGTCGCGCGCATCCTCGTGCAACTGCTCGAACTGGTCGAGCGCGCGGTCACGATATTCGGATGCCTTGTGGTGCTGGATCAGCATCATGGCGACGTCGTTGCATTCCTGCGTGTAGGGAATGTTGGTGATCTCGCCCTTGCGGGTTTTGAGAATGGCCGGCTGGTCGTCGAGCACCCAGTCGCAGAGATAGTCGTAGCCCTGTTCCTGCAGAATGTCGGGCGTGTTCCAGGTTTCGGTCAGGCCGGGCCCGAGCCAGCCGCGGGGCTTTTTCCCGGTGAACGACTGGATCGCCTCCGTGGTCTTGCGGATGTCGAGTTCCTCGTCGTCCACCTTCTGCATGTTCTTCTGCGTGTAGCCGTGGCCCATGAACTCCCAGTTCCTGTCCAGCGCGGCTTGCGCGATCGGCTTGTAGGTCTCAATGGCGGAGCCGTTGATGGCGAGCACGCCGGGCACGTCGAACTGATCGAAGAGTTTCAACATGCGCCAGAAGCCGACACGATTCCCGTATTCGTGCCAGGCCCAGTTCGGAATGTCGGGAATGGGCGAGCCGCCGGCCGGCGGCGTCAGCACGGTCCGGGGCATCGTGGCGTCGATGTCCCATTCCTCGATGTTGACGATGATCCAGACGGCGAGCCGCGCGCCGCCCGGAAGTTCGAGCCGGGGGCGCTGCGAGATTGCCGAGAAGGAGAGCCGTTCGGCTGGCTTCATGACGCGACAGGCTCCGTGATGGTGATCTTCAACCCGGGCAAGCCGTCGATGGCGGCCTCGAGCACGTCTCCCGCGAGGACTTCGCCCACGCCTTCGGGTGTGCCGGTCATGATGACATCGCCGGGTTCGAGCCGATAGTGCTCCGAGAGCTTCGACACGATCTCGGGCACCGACCACGTCATGTGGGCGACCGTCGACGTCTGGCGCACCTTGCCGTTGACGCTCAATTTAATCGTGAGATCTGCGCGGTGGCCGACGCGGCTTGCGGGGGCGAGCGCTCCGAACGGGGCGGAATGATCGAAGCTTTTGCCCATCTCCCAAGGCCAGCCCTTGTCCTTGGCGACGGTCTGGAGGTCACGACGCGTCAGGTCGATGCCGACGCCGTAGCCGTAGACGTGCTCGAGCGCCTCGGCCTGCGGAATGTTTGCGCCGCCCTTGGCGATCGCCACCACCAGCTCGACCTCGTGATGCAGCGACTTGGTCAGCGTGGGGTAGGGGACGGATCCTCCGTCCTCGACGATGCTGTCGCGCGGCTTCTGGAAGAAGAACGGCGGGTCGCGTTCATCCGCGCCTTCGTTCATTTCCCGCACATGCGCGAGGTAGTTGCGGCCGACGCAATAGATGCGGCGCACGGGGAAGCGCGCCTGTTCACCTTCGACCGGAAGGGATGCGACCTCGGGTGGATCGATGACGAAGGCGCTCACGGGTGCACCTTCCGCTGGTCGTTGTACCAATGATAGATCTCGGCGCCGTTCATGTGCACCACGCCCGGGTGGCTGTTGATGTGCTCGTAGATTTCTTCGAGATATTTGATGCGGTGCGGCTGCCCCGAGACGTAGGGATGGATCGCCATCGCCATGATGCGCGGACGCTCGGCGCCTTCCTGGTAGAGACGGTCGAATTGATCGCAGCAGCGGCGCTTCCAGTATTCGGATTCGTGATGCTGCACGAGCATCATCGGGATGTCGTTGAGTTCGACCGTGTAGGGCAGGGTGACGAGCGGCGACGACGTCGTGCTGATGACGGTCGGCTCCTCATCGTAGACCCAGTCGCCGATGTATTTCACACCCGCGGCCGCGAGCAGGTCCGGCGTCTCGTTGGTCTGTGTCAGGCCCGGTCCGAGCCATCCGATCGGCCGGGTCCTGGTGAACTTCTCGATCGTGTCCATGGACTTTTCGATCATGGCCTTCTGGTCGTCGACCTTGTGGATCGGCATCTGCTCGAAGGCGTGGCCCATGAACTCCCAGCCGGCATCGCGCGCCTGGGCGGCGACGCGCTCGTAGTCGAGGCAGACGCGCGCGTTGATCGAGAGCGTCGGAGCAATACCGAGCTTCTTGTAGAGATCGAAGAAGCGCCAGACGCCGACGCGCATGCCGTATTCGTGCCAGCTCCAGTTCGGCACGTCGGGCAGGAAGACCTGGCCGGTCGGCGCCGGGATGACCTGACGCGCCATGGGGCGAGAAATGTCCCAGACCTCCAGATTGACGATGGTCCAGACGATGATCTTGCCATCGTTCGGGAGCTTCAGCGGCGGACGGTCGACGATCGCCGAAAACTCGTGGCGTTGCGTCGGGATCATGGGTTCGGTCATGGTCGGCTCCGGTGGTCAGGCGGTCGCGGGCGCGGCGGAGATGGGCGCGGAGATCGCCCAGCTTTCCTCGATCACCGTTCCGGCCTGGGTGAGAATGACGGACATGGGGCAGCGGATCTTCAATTCGCGGCGCAGCGAGGCGATGTCATCCTCGCTGGCGCTCGTGGCGGCTTCGATCGACAGTTCGATCTTCGGAAAGGGCACGGGCACGTCGGCCTCCATGTCGATGCCGCGATGATCGAGGTGGCCGACGCAGCCGATGCGCTTGATGGCAAGATCGATGCCGCGCTCGTGGGCGATGCGCCGCGAGATCACGTTGGTGCAGGCGATCAGTGCGCTGAGCATCACTTCGAGCGGGGTCGCGCCGACGTCCGTGCCGTGCCGGTAAGGCGGTTCGTCGATGACGATAGAATGCTTGCGAACACGAACCTCGGTCAGGCTCATGGTCGGGCAATGACCCTCGAGCTCGACGCGGATGATGGGCTTCTTCCTGATCTGGCTCACGACAGGATGCTCCGCATTTCGCGCATCGTCGGGGCGATGAACTGTTCGAGCGTGGTGACGAAGAAGCGGGCGCCGCGCTTCTTCCACTCGGCCGCGTTCTGCATGGTGCCGGGAAGGCCGAATGGCTTGTGCAGGGCCGAGACGGCGGTCGCGATGGAGCGTACGGCGGCCTGGAGTTCGGGCTTGGCGATGTCGCCATCGAAGCCCATCGAATGCGCCAGATCGTTCGGTCCGATCAACACCAGGTCGACACCCGGATGGCCGGCGATTTCCGTCAGTTTGGCGCGTCCCTGGACACTTTCGATCTGGGCGATCAGGAAGGTGCGGGCGACGTCTCCCTTGCCGAACTGACGCGCCACCGCGACCATGCGGTCGCAGGTCGCAGCGCTTTCGACGGAGGGCACGATCAGGCCGTCGATGCCGCAATCCAGATAACGCAGCAGAAAACCAGGTTCGGCGCTTTCCGAACGGACCACGCAGGACATTCCGTTCGCCCTGGCGGCACGCGACAGCGCGGGAACGCTCTCGATGCCGACGGGCGTGCGCTCGCAATCCACGAACAGGCAGTCGGCACCTGCGCGCGCGATCATGTCGACAGCCGGCAGCGCCATGCCGCCGAGGTTGACGGCCATGACGCAGCGTCCCTGCGAGATCGCGGCGCGAAGAGGATTGCTCATCCGGCGCTCCGGATGCGTGCGAGCGCGTCCTGCGCGCTCATGACGTGACCGAAGGCGGTGCGCAGGCAGAGCAGGGCGGCGGCATGATGTTCGGGACTGTCCATCGTGTCGACGCAGTCTTCGACGATGACGACAGCATAGTCGCGCACATTGGCGGCGCAGGCCGTCGCCAGCACGCAACTGTTTGTGTTGATGCCGGTGATCAGCAGCGTGTTGATCCCGTGCGTGCGCAGGGTGATGTCAAGGTCCGTGCCCTGGAAGCAGTCGTAGCGCTTCTTGGTGTCGACGATCATGTCGCCCGGCTGGTGGAGCCCCGGCATGATGGTGCAGCCGGGCGAGCCCGCGAGATTGTGGCGCAGGACGTTCTTGCGCGTTGCATTCGGATCTTCTGCGCGGGTGCGCCAGAAGGGATTGGAGCGGATTTCCTCGACGTCGCGATAGGTCGTGACGAGGTGAACGATGGGAACGTGCAGCGCCCGCGCGCCTTCGAAGAAGATGCGGTTCGCGTCGACGAGGCGCTTCGCCGTCTCGGGCGAGGCCGGCATGGTGGCGACTTCGGGATCGAGGTGGCCGCGATGGCAGTCGATCGCCACGACGGCGGCGCGGATCTTGTCCAGTCCGAGATTGATCGGAGAATTCACCAGTAGCCTCCTCAGATCAGGGCGTTCCAGCCGGTTTTCAGAAGAGCGCGCTGGTCGATCCTGAACACGTCGGCCAGCCAGTCGGCGAGCAGCTCCTGGCCGATCGTCGGATTGTCGTGCTGGCAATGTTCCGCGCCGGTCTCGTTCTCGTCGGTCAGGCGCAGCGTCGCGTTCACGCCTTTGGCGATGGCATATTCGTAGGTCTTTTTGGATGCCGAGACGGTGAGCACGTCGTGGCCGCCATGAAGGACCAGATAGGGGCAGCGCATGTGGTCGAGATGTCCTTCGAGGGTGAAGGGCTCGGCCTTCTCCATCGCAGCCTTCATGGTCGGCGTGCCGAAGACCCATTTGATATGCATGGCGAGCCCGAAGTCTTCGCCCTTGCCGCCCCAGATGTCGGTGATCGACCAGATCGCGCCATGCGAGATGCAGGCCGCAAGACGGTGCTCGTAGCAGCCGGCGCGCGCCGCATAATAGCCGCCGAGGCTCGAGCCGCAGACGGCGATGCGCGAGGCGTCGACGTCGGGGCGCTGCTCGAGCCAGTCGATGCACTTGCCGACCGGGACTTCCGTGTCGACGCGATTGACGACGCCATGACGGCGCAGCGTGCCGCCTTGGCCCGGCATGTCGACCATGAGCACCGAGATGCCGCGCTGCAGACAGCCGTGGGCCTGCATGAACCACATTTCGTCCTTGATGCTGTCGAGTCCGCCCATGCAGATCAGTACCGGCATCCTGTCGCCGGGAAACGGCGCGCGAACGAAGTAACCGCAGAGCGACACGCCCTTTTCGTAGGGGATGTCGACGATCTCGCCGGGCGGGTTGAGATATTGCAGGAACTTGTGGCTGCAGGCTTCCATGCGCTCGAAGGTCGGGAGACGACGCGGGTCGGTCGGCTCGAGGTGGAATTCCGCCTGGCGATAATAGTCTGCCGCGCGCAGGAAACAGTTCATGGCCGTGCGGATGTGGCCCTTCCGCTCTTCGTCGTTGCCGCGTTCCCAGTTGAAGTCGCCGATGCGCTTCCACTCGGCATGCCAGCTTTCGAGATCGCCGGGGATCATGCGCGAGGCGGCGAGAAACACTTCGCTGACGGCGCCGCCGCCTTCCTGCGTTTCGCCGAGACCGCGGCGGAATTGATAGGAGAGCCAGGGATACTCGGGCCAGTGATGCCAGCCCATCGGTTCGTAATGCGCGTTGCGGTCGGCAGTGATGGCTTCGATCGCATTGTCGTCTTCGAACCCGGCCATGCGCAGACATCTCCCTGAACGACCATCGGTGCACCTTTACGGTCTTTCAGCCGGGGTGCGATGTCAACACCAACTGCACACACTTAGGAGCCTTCATGCTGCACTTTTTTCCGCCTTTCGGACGAAGACGCGTGCAATGCGGTGATTTCAGCCTCTTTATTGCTCATGCGTTTCGCAACTGCACACACTTGTCCTGCTTCGCGTGGCTGATGTATTGAATGACAACATTCCGTCCGAGGGCGGAGATCGCACGAGGACCTTCAGTCATGATCGATCATGATGCCCTGAGTCCGACGCAGGAAGGTGGCGATGCGGCGTCTGCCGGCGGCGTCGATGCCGATCGCGGATCGCCAAGGTCGATTTCCTCGGCCGATCGCGTTCGCGAGGCCATCCTGTCGGGTGAGTTCGCACCCGGGGAGCGCATCAACGAGGTGCATCTCTCACGGGCTCTCGGCGTATCCAGGACGCCGACGCGGGCGGCCCTGCATGCCCTGGCGGCGGAAGGGCTGGTCGATTATGCGCGCAACCGCGGCTTCAGCGTGCGCGAGTTCCCTCCGCAGGCCGTGCTCGACGCCTATGAGATTCGCGCCAGCCTGGAAGGGCTTGCCTGCCGTTTCGCTGCTGAACGAGGCCTTTCGGATGCCCAGCGCGAGGCCATGCATGCGGCGCTGCGCGACGGCGATGCCGTTCTCGATCACGAGGAACTGACCGAGGCCGATCTGGTCGCCTATCGCGCAGTGAACGTGGCATTTCACGACGCCATTCTGGCGGCCGCACAAAACCGCATGTTGACGGAGGCCGTGCGCATGACCTTGAACATGCCTGGCTCGACGCACAGGCACATCGTGTCGTTCACGCATCGGGACGTCCGCCGACGGCATGACGATCATCACCGCCTGCTGGCCTTGATCGATGGCGGACACGGCTGGCGCGCAGAATTGCTGATGCGGGAACATGTCCTCGGATTGGCCCTCATGGGGCGGGGGCATCCGGAGAGCGCCCAGTTTCGAACGATCGTGCGCTGATCGGGCCGTGCCTCGGCGTCGCTATGCGGAACCTCCGGCCTTGGGCTGGCGTTTCGCTGGTCGAACCTCAGGAGCAGCACCCGTGTCCATGAACGATATGATCCCCGCGCACGAACATAATCTTTCGACAGGCGAGCGCGCCGCCTATGTGATCGGAGGGCTTGGGCTCGCCGCCGCCGCCGCGAAGCCGCGTCCCGACATGGTGTTGAACGTCGTCGCGCTCGCGGCCGGCGTGTATCTGGCCTGGCGCGGTGCGGAGGGCTATTGCCCGGTGAAGGCCGCGCTCGTCGACCAGGACACGCATTTCGCCTGACACGCGTTATCCCGCCACTTCGAGAAGACCGGCTTCGGCCGGTTTTTTTGTTTTGCTATGTGAACGGAAAAAGCCCCGCCAGGTGACCTGACGGGGCTTTGAACTCATTTACCGGACGTGCGATCAGCGCGGGGCGGTGGGGTTCGCGCCGACGCAACGGGGATCCTGCTTCATCGACGGCTTGGCGCATTCGGTGCTGTCACCCTCGACGCCCGTGCTCGTGGCGCCAGCGCGCGACGGAGCGGTCGTGGTGGTGGTCGCGGCGCGCGGGGCCGGGGCGGTGCCGACGCAGCGCGGATCCTGCGCCATTGCGGCGGTGCCGCACTTTTCGGTCGTGGCGTTGGGAGCCTGAGCCATTGCACCGGTCGACAGAACGGTGGCGAGAATTGCACTTGAAAGAACAGTGGCGAATTTCATAGTAATCTCCGACGTTGCCTTGGACCACGGCATAGCGCGCAAGCCATGCCATTGGTTCCAACGCAAACTAGAGAATAAAACGAGGAGGTCGGCCCCAATAGCCGAGGCTCAGCTCATCGCTTTATTGGAGATGGGATCTCAAGTCTTCACCGGCGTGAACTTGTCCTTGGGGAGGTCTTTCAGTCTCAGTGACTCGTAGGCAATACGAACGCGTTCCGCCCCATAGGCACGTTCGAGCCGCCGAATGGCGAAATGGCCATGCGCAAGGCTCTGGAAGTGATCCATGAAGGCGAAATTCACCGCTGCCCCACCGATCGCACCGATGACGGGTACGGCCTGGGCAGCAGCCTTTTGGGTCACGATCACACCGAACCGAGCAGTGATCTGCGACAGGAGCCGAACGAGGACCGGGGCCGTCTCGCTCGCCGCGCCGGTCAGGGCCACGTATTTCGCCGCATCCGAGATGGAGCGCGCGAGGATCGTTCGCACGGCGAAATAACCGCTGTCCATGGAATCGTCGGTCGCGACCGGCCCGCCCAGGGCAAAGACCTGCATGCAGGCGAGGGCGGTTTCAGGATCCGCGGGATCTTCGCCCTCCTGCCTCGCAATGTCCGCGATGGCGCGCAGCAGAATGACGGTCGAGACCGGGAGTTCGAGCGGCAGGCTGCTGATTCCGAAGGCGCCTCCCGCGGCGCCGCTGGCGGTTGCGAAAGCACGATGCATGTGGCGGGAGGTTGCTCGCTTAAAAATGCCTTTGCGCGACGAGGAAGCGTCGGGCGCATCTTTTCCGGTTTCGGTTGTGGGCGCCACCATGCTTCGCAATGCGACGTGCATGGCGGCCCGGAGCGCCTTGTCGGCTGCCCGGCTGGCGATCTTGCGGGCGACTTCGGGGATCATCGAGCTGGCGAGTTCGATCTGTCTGCCGAGCAGGTTTGTCAGACGCGCCGCATAACTGGTGCGTTCGAGACTGCGGTAGGCCGCTTCGAGCGCCGCCTGGTCCTGAGGGGAAAGCTCACTGGATGAGACGCTCAGAGGCGGAAGAATATCCGGCGACGGTTCGCCTGCTGAACTTTGCGGAAGGACCGGCGACTGCGTCATCTGGATTCATCCGTTGGCTGCCAGGTCCCAGAAGATGGGGCTGGGAGGTTGGGCTCACAAGGCTCATCAGGACCTCATCCGTGTCTTGAAAAAAGCGCAAGCCAGCGAAGTTTTTTCTGAGGCGAGAGGGGCCTGACCCCCGCTTTTAACCATCCTGGGTGGGATTTCGATCCAATTGCCGTCACGGAAGGTTCGGGGCGGCGACCTCCCGAACCCGGGTGAAACCGCGTAACCCCTGACAATTGGCGGCTTTCCGACAAATTCGACATGAAGTCATCGGAGCTCGTTTAGAACTGGTTATACATACTGATCCGGTAATAAAGATAAATCCGTTTCTCTAAAATCATGTGTTTTTACTTAGACGGACCTCAAACGGCGGCTGCCATTGTTTGGCCATCGAAGCGAGGAATTTTCCGGATGTTGCGTGCATTTGCGAGATTGACGATTGCCGTCGGATTGCTGACGGGCGGATGGGCAGGTTTCCATGCCTCCTCCCAGGCGAGCGCTTTGCAGGGCACCTTCATCAGCGTGGGCGGGCAGACGCTCGTGCCTTACGGCTGGGTGGATTTCTGCGCACGCTACGCCGGCGAATGCGATGGCGGGCCGATGCAGCCGCTGGACATCAACGCTACTCCCAAGGCGCTGAAGCTGATCGACAAGATCAACGGATGGGTCAACAGCAACATCACGGCGAAATCTGATCTCGAACAATGGGGCTCGGTGGATCGCTGGGACTATCCCACCAATGGGTTCGGAGATTGCGAAGACTATGTCCTTCTCAAGCGCAAAATGCTGATTGAAGAGGGTTTCCCTCGCCAGGCGCTGCTCGTGACGGTGGTCAAGGACGAACAGGGAGAGGGCCACGCCGTGCTGACCGTGAAGACCAGCAAGGGCGAATTCGTGCTCGACAATCTCAATGACGACGTGAAGCGCTGGGATCGTACGCCTTACCGCTTCGTCAAGCGCCAGTCGCAGCAGGATCCGCGTATCTGGGTGAATATCGGAGCTCCCACATCGGCGCCCCAGATGGTGTCCCGCTGAAGAGGGACGGACGGGAAGAGGAAAAAGCAGGGCCGGGGCACTCTCCGGCCCTTTCCTTTTGAGCGGAGGCGGGGCATCATGTTCACGTCCTGTTCCAAGCGTGTGCCGCGGTTTCATTTTGGCGGCACTCGAATGTCCTAAAACGCCATTTCGATGAACACATTGCTCGTTGCTTCAATTGCTCCCGCAGCTTTCACTCGATTCTTCATGGCGCGTTGCCGCGCAACCCTGCCGGCCTCCGGCGCTGTCTTGCTTACCGTGTGCGTGTCGTTGGCTGCATTCATAACGCCGGTGCTCGCGCAGGACGCGACCATGAAACAATGTGGAGACCGGTGGCAGGCCGCGAAATCCGCCGGCACGTCCGCCGGGACCACATGGCCGAAATTCCTCGCGGAATGCCGGGCCGGTAAGCCGACGGAAGCCAAGCCGAATGATGCCGCGGCAAAAACTCCTGACTCTGCTGAAACCGCAGAGGCGAAACCCGGCGCTAAACCCGCTGCTGACGGCAAGCCCAAGGCGGCTGCGCCTCAGCCCAAAGGCAAGATTGTCTTTCCGACTGCCGTCGCGGCCAAGCATGCCTCGTTGCGGCCCTCGCAGGCGCGGCAGAAAACCTGCGGCGAGCAATTTCGCGCCAACAAGGCGGATGGCGCCAATGGCGGCCTGCGGTGGCTCGAGAAGGGCGGCGGATATTGGAGCCTGTGCAACGCAAAGCTGAAGAGCTGAGCCGCACGAAGCCGGTCACCCCGCGGTCGCGTGCGTGGACAGGAGGACGTGCGGCGCATATAAGCTCCGCCGTCCGGCGCGTCGTGTCGCAGGCCGGTTTTCTTTGCACGATCATGCATCCGGAGCACCCATGCAGGTTTCCGAAAAGGCGGCGTCTTCGCCCGATTTCGCCAGTCAGCGCCAGACTATGGTCGACTGCCAGGTCCGGACTTTCGATGTCACCGACCTGAACGTGATCGGCCGATTCGAGACCGTTCCTCGCGAGGAATTCGTTCCGGGGCCGATGCGGTCGCTGGCCTATTCGGATGCGCCGCTGGATGTCCGCAGCGACGACGGTCATGTCCGAACGTTGTTGCCGCCGCTGGTTCTCGCGCGGATGATTCAGGGCGCCGACGTCACATCCGATGACCGGGTTCTCGACGTCGCCGGCGCGTGCGGTTACACGGCCGCTCTTCTTGCTGGGCTCTGCCGGGAGGTCGTGGCGCTCGAATCGAGCGCCGATTTCGCAAGCCGCGCCGGTCGTTCCTTTTCCGCTCTTGGGCTGTCCAACGCCCGGGCGGTCGTGGGCAAGCTCGATGGATCCAGCCTCGAGGGACCGTTCGACGTCATTCTGGTGAACGGCGGAATCGAGGCAGGGTACGAGTCCTTGA
>JAQGJH010000091.1 GCA_028290705.1 Hyphomicrobiales bacterium | reverse complement strand
CCGGGCGCTGCTCGAGGCGGACGTCGCGCTCGATGTCGTGCGCTCCTTCGTCGACAAGGTGCGCGCGCGGGCCGTCGGGGCCAATGTCGTCAAGTCGGTGACGCCCGGCCAGATGGTCGTCAAGATCGTCAACGACGTGCTCATCGACACGCTGGGCGAGACCAGCGACCCGATCAATCTCGAGGCCGCGCCGCCCGTCGCCATCATGATGGTGGGCCTGCAGGGCGCGGGCAAGACCACGACCGCGGCCAAGATCGCCAAGCGGCTGCGCGACCGCGAGAAGCGCCGCGTGCTGATGGCCTCGCTCGACGTCAAGCGTCCCGCCGCGCAGGAGCAGCTTGCGGTGCTGGGCCGGCAGATCGGCATCGACACGCTGCCGATCATCGCAGGCCAGACGCCCGTGCAGATCGCGCGCCGCGCCGAAGAGGCCGCGCGCCTGCAGGGCTTCGACGTCGTCATCCTCGATACGGCCGGCCGCACGCATATCGACGAGCCGCTGATGGCCGAGATGGCGGAGATCAAGGCGGCGACCAACCCGCATGAAATTCTGCTCGTGGCCGACAGCCTGACGGGTCAGGACGCGGTCAATCTGGCGCGTAACTTCGACCAGCGCGTCGGCATCACCGGCATCGTGCTGACGCGCGTCGACGGCGATGGACGCGGCGGCGCCGCTTTGTCGATGCGGGCCGTCACCGGCAAGCCGATCAAGCTCATCGGCACCGGCGAGAAGGTCGACGATCTCGACGAGTTTCATCCGCAGCGCATCGCCAACCGCATTCTCGGCATGGGCGACATCGTCTCGCTGGTCGAAAAGGCCGCGCAGTCGATCGACGCCGAAAAGGCGCAGCGCATCGCCGACAAGATGCGCAAGGGCAAGTTCGATCTCGACGACCTGTCGGAGCAACTCGCCCAGGTGGAAAAGATCGGCGGCCTCAACGGCATCATGGGCATGCTGCCCGGCATGGCCAAGATGAAGGACCAGCTCGCCAACGCCAATCTGGACGACAAGGTGATCAAGCGGCAGCGCGCGATCATCTCGTCCATGACCGCGCAGGAGCGGCGCAATCCGGACGTGCTCAAGGCGTCGCGCAAGAAGCGCATCGCGGCGGGCTCGGGCACCACCGTCGAACTGGTCAACCGGCTGCTCAAGCAGCATCGCCAGATGGCCGACATGATGAAGGCCATGGGGGGCGCCAACAAGCGCGGGCCCATAGGCAAGATGGCGCAGATGTTCGGGCTGGGGGGCGGCATGCCGCAGCCGACGCCCGAGCAGATCGAGGCCATGCAGAAGCAGATGGGCGGGTCGATGCCGGGAGGCCAGGGCTTGCCGAAGCTCCCGGACGCACCGCCGCCGGGGGCCTTCGCGCCCAAGCCCGGATTGCCGGGACTTCCGGGTCTCGGCAGCAAGCTGCCGGGCCTCGGCGGGCTGCCGGGACTGAACCCGTTCGGGAAGAAGAAGTGATCCCGATGGAGATGAAGGTGAACATGTTCGAGGTGTTCAGAAGCATCAAGGTGCAGCTGGACAGCGCGAACATCTACTACGACACGAAATCGTATCGCGACGATGCGTTTTCGTTCCTCGTGCACGTGCCCGGCGAATACTGGGAAATCGACGTGCGGGAGGACGGATCGGTGGACGTCGAGGTCTTCAAGTCCGAAGGCATGAAGGACGATCCCTGGGCCGCGATCGAGCAATTGGTCGAAGACCACACGGACTGAACGCACACACGAAAATACCTGAAAACAAAGCTCGAAAGGAAATTGCATGTCCCTGAAAATCCGTCTGTCGCGCGGTGGCGCGAAGAAGCGCCCGTTCTACCGCATCGTCGTCGCCGACTCGCGCATGCCGCGCGACGGCCGCTTCATCGAGCGTCTCGGCACGTTCGATCCGCTGAAGGCCAAGGACGATGCCTCGCGCCTCGTGCTGGACGTCGAGAAGGCGCAGGTCTGGATGACCAAGGGCGCGCAGCCGACCGACCGCGTGGCACGCCTGCTCGACGGACTTGGCGCGCTGAAGCGCGAGCCGCGCCAGAACCCCGAAAAGGCGAAGCCGAAGAAGAAGGCGCAGGAACGCGCCGCCACGGCCGCTGCCGCCGCCGCGGCTGCTGCTTCGGCCGCCGAAGCCGCAGAGTAAGATGTTTATCGCGCCGCTTCCCGTTCGGGGAAGCGGCGGCGACCCTTAATGTCCGGAGGCTTCCGTGCCGCAAGACCGCCTGCTCGTCGGCGTGTTCGGCGCGCCCCATGGCGTGCGCGGGGAAGTGCGGCTGAAATCCTACACGGCCGATCCGATGGCCATCGCCTCCTATGCGGGGCTCACTGACGAGAGCGGCCAGCGCCGTTTCAAGATCGTCTCGGCGCGTCCCGTGAAGGACGATCTGCTGGTCGTGCGGGTCGAGGGCATCGGCGACCGGACGGCTGCCGAAAAACTCACCAATGTGGCGATCGCCATGGCGCGCGATGCGCTGCCGCCGGCCGACGAGGAAGAATTCTACCATGCCGACCTGATCGGCCTCCGGGCCGAGACGCAGGAGGGAGAGCGCATCGGCATCATCGCCAACGTGCTGAACTATGGTGCGGGCGACATTCTGGAAATCCGCCCCGACGCCGGCGAGGCGCTGCTGCTGCCGTTCACCAAAGCTGTCGTGCCTGTGGTCGACCTGAACGGCGGGCGCGTCGTCGTCGCGCCGCCGGTCGAAGTTTTGGCCCGCGAGGACGAGGACTAACGCCATTGTGCGGCAGCCAAGGCTCAGTCTAAGCTGGGACTCCAATGCCGGAGTCTGGCCGCATGACGCGTCTGTTTGCCATTCTGTTCGTGTTTCTGTCGGGGAATGCGCTGGCTTTCGAACTGCGAATTCCGCGCAGCCAGCCAGGCGACAAGGGCGCGTACTTCCTGCTCGATCACCAGCGCAAAGGCGATTTCGTCACCAGCCTTCATCGGCGTGACGGGCCGAGCGGAACCGGCTTCTCGCGCACGGAAATCAATTGCGCGTCGATGAAAATTCGTGACCTCGGCTACAGCGAAGAGAGCCCGTCGAAGATGAAGATCTCGCAGGGTCCATGGTACGAACTCGTGGCCGGCTCGTCCAAAAGCGATCTGGCGCGGTTCGCCTGCGGTTTGCAGAAACGCTAGCGCCACAGGCTGAAATGGCCTACGAGGCCTGATGTTCCAGGCCTCGATCTTCACGCTCTATCCCGACATGTTTCCCGGTCCGCTCGGCGCGTCGCTGTCGGGCGATGCGCTGGCGCGCGGCGTCTGGGCGCTGGAAACGCGCAACATTCGCGAGCACGGGCAGGGGCGGCATCGCGCCGTCGACGACACGCCGGCGGGCGGCGGCCCCGGCATGGTGATCCGGGCCGACATTCTGGCGGCCTCGCTCGACGCCGGCATTTTGGAGGGCGACACGCGACCGCGCCTTTTGATGAGCCCGCGCGGGCGTCCGTTGACGCAGGCGCGCGTGCGCGATCTCGCGGCGGGGCCGGGCGTCGTCGTCGTCTGCGGCCGATTCGAGGGCGTGGACGAGCGGGTGATCGAGGGCCGGGGCCTCGAGGAAGTGTCGATCGGCGATTACGTGCTGTCGGGCGGGGAGATCGCCGCCATGGTGCTGCTCGACGCCTGCGTGCGGCTGCTGCCGGGCGTGATGGGCAAGCTGGCGTCCGGCTCGGAAGAAAGTTTCGAGAACGGCCTGCTGGAATATCCGCATTACACGCGGCCGCGCGAGTGGGAAGGCCGGGCGATTCCCGAGATCCTGCTGTCGGGCGACCATGCGAAAATCGAGAAATGGCGGCGCGCCGAGGCCGAGCGGCTGACGCGCGAGCGGCGGCCCGATCTGCTGGGCTGACGCTTTCCGTCCGCCGGGAATCGACAAAGCTCCGGGGCTCGTGTATAGGCCCGGTCTCAATCAAAACAGCGTTCCGAAACGCTCGCCCGCAAAGGGCGAAACGGAGAGACAGAGATGAACATCATTGAGACGCTTGAGGCCGAACAGGCCGCCAAGCTCGCCGCCGTCCGCGCCATTCCGGCTTTCCAGCCCGGCGACACGGTCATCGTGAACGTCAAGGTGAAGGAAGGCGAGCGCGCTCGCGTGCAGGCCTATGAAGGCGTCTGCATCGCCCGCAACGGCGGCGGCCTGAACGAGAGCTTCACGGTTCGCAAGATTTCCTACGGCGAGGG
>JAQGJH010000078.1 GCA_028290705.1 Hyphomicrobiales bacterium | reverse complement strand
TTCTTGTCCTCTTCACGCTGTCGCTAGCCATCGCGAGCTACGTGCTTGAAGCGCTCGCCTTGCCCATGCAGGACGACATGTTTCGTCGCGTCGATGCGGCGCTCGGCTTCGACTTTCTCGCGCATCTCGCCTGGCTGCGGCAGCATCCGACGCTCGCGCTGGTCCTGTCGGTCGCCTATCTGACCTCGATCGCGCAGGTCATCCTGCTCGCCTTCGCGCTGCCGCTGTTCGGAGCTTTCGACCGGCTGAGGCGCTTCCTCATGCTCTTTGCCGGCACCGCCACCACGGTGATCGTGATCGCGGCTCTGATGCCGACGCTCGGCACATGCGGCATCTACGATCTGCCCGACAATCTGCTGCCCGCCTTCCTGGACCCGAAGATCTGTTTTCAGCATCTCGACCATCTGAAGGGCTTGCGCGACGGCAGCCTGCGCCACCTGCCGCTCGACGACATCCGTGGCCTCGTCGCATTTCCTTCCTTCCACACGGCGCTCGCGCTGGTGACGCTCTGGGCCGCGCGGCCACTGCGCTGGATCTTTCCGCCGCTCGTCGTCGTCAATGCGCTGTTGATCTTCGCCACGCCCAGCAATGGCAGCCATTACGCTGCCGACGTTCTGGGCGGCGCGCTCATTGCGCTCGTTTGGATCGCAATCCTGCGCAGGCCGGGGGAACGGGATCGTACCTCGCAGACACTCACTGCGTCGGAATGAAGCCCAACTGGTAAGTTCGGCGAGCAGCCGGTGGCGCATCTCCGGAATCATCTGGTAGCGATCGAACCCGGGTTCCGGATCGGCGACCTCACCCGGCCGCGCATTGAAGTCCTGCAGACATGTCGTCGCATGCAGGAGGGCGAGCGCTTCACAGCCGATCACGAAGGAGGGAAGGCAGAGACGGCGGCTTCAGTGCAACGACGCGCGGCATCGTGCGTGTCCCAACCGGGCTCCATGACGAAGTCGAAGGTCTTGATCACGCCTTGATAGAGAACCTGTTCGGTCGGCAGGCCATCGAACCTCTTGCGCATGTTTGCGAACACGATGCCGTAAGGCTGCGCGATGCGCGACGCAATCTGGTCGACGTCCGACCCGAGCGCTTTGGCGCCCGACACCTCGCGCGACAACAAGATCTTACCGCTGCGCGCATGGATACGGCGGATCCAGAAGGCGGCGCGGCTGCCGCAATTTGTGAGTCGTCGGAAGACGAGCTCGCAGGTTCGCCAGCTTCCGCGCGCGGAACTCGACGCCTGTCCCGCCTTGGGTGATCACCACAACGAGAACGACTCCAAGTGCACGCGCAAGTCACCCTTGCCACGCCTGCCGGCGCATCACGCCCTGAAACCGTGCGGGAGCCGCTGACGCCGGAGGCCGCCTGGACCCGGCGAAGCGGGACGCGCACGGCTTCAATGCGAATGATCGACTCGGCCCTTCGGCGCGCAAGTCAGACTGCCCACACCACGATGGACGTGAGCAGCCAAAGGCGACGGCATGTCGTCAAGCCACGAAAGTGGGCAGGACGGCCATGACAATGTCAGGTGTGAGGGCGCAGGAGCTTCAGTGCAAGGTCGGCAAATCGCCGTGTGTTCGAAGCTTCTGGATCTGATCCTTCAGCAGGAGCTTCTTGCGCTTCATTTCGACGAGCCTGAGGTCGTCCGTGGAGAGATGAAGCTTCTCCGTCTCGATCTCTCGTTCGAGGGCTTTGTGACGGCGCTCGAGTTCGGCGAGATGGTTATGCATCGACATCGGGCGATTCCTTTCGAGAATGCTGACGACGAAAGAAGTGTGACACAGATTTCGTGCGACGCGAAGTGCAAAAAACCCTTGTTTCATGCGGCAGGGCAGCATTTTCGCACCGCGCCGGCGGGCTCGAAATGAGCACGGAAAATCGAACGCTTCGTCAACCACTTGGGTTCCGCGACGGCATTCGAGACCTAAGGCTGCCTTGCAGCGCGCGCGGCGCGGGAGCATAATGCGGCGACGCTTGCAGCCTGCCACCCGGGCGGCTGGCGCAAGGACTTTGCGTGCTGCGGATCTCGCTTGATGTCGAACAGATTGAATGATCACGAGCGCGCCGCCTTGTCCGACGAAGCCGAGCGGCTGCGACAGGAACATCGCGACCTCGACGCCGCCATCGAGGCGCTGATCAGCGTCGGCAAGATGGACCAGTTGCAGTTGCAGCGGCTCAAGAAGCGCAAGCTCGTGCTGCGCGACCGCCTGTCCTTCCTGGACGACCTGCTGACGCCCGACATCATCGCCTGAGCGGCCCGCCTCCCGCCAGCTTGCCCTGAAGCGCAGCTTCGTCTATGTCCGCGAGCTTCCCAAAGAGGCCCCAGCGAGGTCATCCCTTGGCACAGACCCGCACTCCCCCGAAAAGCCCGCCCGTCGCCATCATCATGGGCAGCCAGTCCGACTGGGCCACGATGCGGCACGCGGCCGAAATGCTCGACAGGCTCGGGATCGCCCACGAGGCCCGGATCGTCTCCGCCCATCGCACGCCCGATCGGCTGGTGGCCTTCGCCAAGGGCGCGCGCGACGCCGGGTTCAAGATCGTCATCGCGGGCGCGGGCGGCGCCGCCCACCTGCCCGGCATGACCGCCGCCATGACGCCCCTGCCGGTCTTCGGCGTGCCGGTCGAATCGAAGGCGCTGTCGGGCCAGGATTCGCTGCTGTCCATCGTCCAGATGCCGGCCGGCATTCCGGTCGGCACGCTGGCGATCGGCAAGGCGGGAGCGGCCAATGCCGCGCTGCTGGCCGCCGCCGTGCTGGCCCTCGAGGACCCCGCCCTGGCCGACCGCCTCGACGCCTGGCGGGCGGAACAGGCCGCCGCCGTGGCCGATTATCCGCAGGACGAACCGGGTCAGGGCGCCTGACATGATCGCACGCGACCCCGCCTCGGCGCTTCGGCCGGGCGACACGATCGGCATTCTCGGCAGCGGCCAGCTCGGACGCATGATCGCGCTCGCAGCCGCCGAACTCGGCCTGCGCACGCATGTCTATGCGCCCGACAGCGGCCCCGCCTTCGACGTCTGTGCGCAGCATACGCTCGGCTCCTATGACGATGAAACCGCGCTCGCGGCCTTCCTGGACGCCGTGGCGGTGGTCACCTACGAGTTCGAGAACGTGCCGGCCCCGACCGCAGCTTTCATCGCGGCGCGCAAGCCCGTCCGCCCGGGCCCCTCGGCTTTGGCCATCACGCAGGACCGGTTGAGCGAAAAGACCTTTTTGAACGATCTCGGCATTCCGACCGCGCCGTTCCTGCAGGTCGACGACGCCGGCGGCCTCGCCCGCGCCGTTGGCGAGCTTGGCCGCCCCTCGATCCTGAAGACGCGACGCTTCGGTTACGACGGCAAGGGCCAGACGATGATCCGGGAAGGCGCCGATCTCGCCGCCGCGTTCAGTAGCCTCGGCGGCCAGGCCTCCATCCTCGAGGGACTGGTGCGCTTCAGGTCGGAAGTGTCGGTCGTGGGCGCGCGCGGGCTGGATGGCCAGTTCGCCGCCTTCGACGTCTGCGAAAACGAGCACGAGAACCACATCCTGTCGCGCACGCAGGTCCCCGCCCGCCTCTCCCCCGCCACGGCGCGTGAGGCCATCGACATGACCGCCCGGATCGCCGCCGCGCTCGATTATGTCGGTGTGATCACGGTCGAGATGTTCCTGGTCGAGGACGATCAGGCCTGCGCGATCCGCGAACGCCTGGTCGTCAACGAGATCGCCCCCCGGGTCCATAATTCCGGCCACTGGACCACCGACGGCGCCGTGACGTCGCAATTCGCCCAGCACGTCCGCGCCATCTGCGGCTGGCCGCTCGGATCGACTCGCCGGCACGGCAGCATCGACATGCGCAACCTGATCGGGGCCGAAGCATTGACCTGGTGCGACCTTCTCGCCGAGCCCGGCGCCTGCCTGCATCTCTACGGCAAGCACGAGGCCCGGCCCGGCCGTAAAATGGGTCATGTCACCCGGGTCTTTCCCGAACCCCGCGACCCGTCGCAGGAACTGTGAATCGCCGGTCGTTTTTACCCTGATGGCTGGACAGGGTGATCTCGTTCTGATATTCCCGCCGACACGTTGCGATGCGCCGCGTTCTGCCGCGCGTCCCTCTCCCCATTTACGGGCCGCTTTCCCCTGTTGGACAGGGCCCTTACGACAGGATCTGCTGGTGCAAGTTCTCGTTCGCGACAACAACGTCGATCAGGCTCTCAAGGCGCTCAAGAAGAAGATGCAGCGCGAGGGCATTTTCCGCGAGATGAAGCTCCGCGGTCATTACGAGAAGCCCTCCGAGAAGCGCGCCCGCGAAAAGGCCGAGGCCGTTCGCCGCGCCCGCAAGCTCGCCCGCAAGAAGATGCAGCGCGAAGGCCTGCTGCCGATGAAGCCCAAGCCCGTCATGGGCGCGCGCTGACATCTGCGGCCCGGCGGCCCCTTGTCGCCCGCGCGATCATCGTCCGGCCATTCGGCCAAGAATATCAACGGCGCCCCGGAGTGATCCGCAGGGCGCCGTGGCTTTTCAGCCACGTCGATGGTCTAATGCCTCCACGTCCAGTCGAGTGCGTGAGTCGTCCGCAATCTCGCCGCATTGCGCGGGCTTTTCGGACGCGACCGAAGCCTGAAATGGGCATTGTCGTGACAAGCATCAGTCAGGGCCTACAAGATGAATGCTGACCAGACGACGTTCGCAACCGGCGGCGCCGCCCCGGCCAAGAAGATGGAGGCGGGACGCGTCTCCCTCGCGCCGCGCGGGCACGCGCTATTGGCCGTTCTGGCCGTCTCTCTTCTGACGGCCGGCTGCGACTCGGTCGGCACGATGGCATCGTTCAAGGGCGCGGGCGTGGCCGAGGTCGAGCAGCGCAGCGAGGCCACCCAGACCAACATCGCTTCGCTGACCGAGGTCGTGCAGCGCAATCCGAACGCCCCCGAGCCCTACAACACGCGCGGCGCCGCCTATGCCCGCGTCGGCCGCTTCCAGGAGGCGATCGCGGACTTCAGCACGGCGATCAAGATCGATCCCAATCACGCGTCGGCCTACACCAACCGCGCGCTGGCCTATCGCCAGACGAACCGGGACGACGCCGCGCTCGCCGACTTCAATCGCGCGATTTCGGCCAGTTCCAATCACGGCCCAGCCTATCTCGGACGCGCCAACCTGCTGCGCGCCCGCGGCGATCTCGTCAACGCCATGGCGGATCTCGACCAGGCCATTCGCCTCAATCCGGAGGCTGCGCCGGCTTTCCACGCGCGCGGCCTGATCCATCAGCGCAACGGCGACCACCCCCGCGCCATCACGGATTTCGACAACGCCATCGACCGCGATCCGTTTGCCTCCGCGCCTTATCAGGCACGCGGCCAGAGCCTCGTGGCGATCGGCAAATACGATGCCGCCATCGAGGATTTCAACGCGACGCTCAACGTCGACAACAAGAATTCCGACGCATGGGCGGGTCTCGGTCTGGCCTACGAGCGGCAGGGCAATCGCTCGAAGGCGGTCGAGTCCTACCAGCGCGCGCTGACGGTCGATCCGAACAACCGCTTCGCCAAGGATGGCCAGTCGCGCGTCGGACGCGCCTGAGCCGACAGCATCGAGGTGTGAAAAAAGCGGCTGTTTCCAGCCGCTTTTTTTATTTCTCCGAGCCCGTGAAGGCGATGCGTAGCATGTTGGTGGCGCCCGGCGTTCCGAACGGCACGCCCGCCACGATGATCACGCGATCGCCCTCGTGCGAAAAACCTTCGCGATTCGAGAACTTGCACGCGCGCTTGGCCATGTCGTCGAGATCGCTCGCATCCTTGGTCAGCACCGCATGCACGCCCCAGACGAGCGACAGGCGGCGAGCCGTGTCGAGATTGGGCGTCAGCGCCAGGATGGGCGGCTGCGGCCGCTCGCGCGCGATGCGCAACGCCGTCGAACCCGACGACGTCCAGGCGATCACCGATTTCAGATCGAGCGTCTCGGCGACGTCGCGGGCCGCCACCGCAATGGCGTCAGCGCCCGTCGGCTCGGGGGCCGCACGCTGCGCATTGATGACGTTGTGGTAGAGCGGGTCGGTCTCGACCTCTTCGGCGATGCGGTTCATCGTCCGCACGGCCTCGACGGGGAACTGGCCGGCGGCGCTTTCGGCCGACAGCATCACGGCGTCCGCTCCCTCGAACACGGCGGTCGCCACGTCCGACACTTCGGCGCGGGTCGGCACCGGCGAGGTGATCATCGACTCGAGCATCTGCGTCGCCACCACGACGGGCTTGCCCAGCCGGCGCGCCATGCGGGTGATGCGCTTTTGCAGGCCCGGCACTTTTTCGACCGGCATTTCGACGCCCAGATCGCCGCGCGCCACCATCAAGGCGTCGGAAATTTCCATGATCTCGTCGAGACGCGCGATGGCCTGCGGCTTTTCGATCTTGGCCAGCACGGCGGCACGGCCGCGCACGATCTTCTTGACCTCGGCAATGTCGTCGGCGCGCTGCACGAACGAAACCGCGATCCAGTCCACGCCCACGTGCAGCGCGGCGTCGAGATCGGAGCGATCCTTCGGCGTCATGGCCGACACCGGGATTTCGGTGTCCGGCAGGCTGACGCCCTTCCGGTTCGACACGCGCCCCCCGATGTCCACCACCGCGACGGCGCGGTCAGACGTGGCCTCGACCACGTGGAGACGCAACTTTCCGTCGTCGATCAGGATGGTGTGGCCCGGCGCGAGCGCCTCGAGGATTTCGGGATGCGGCAGGTGCACGCGGTGGACGTCGCCCGGCTCCTTGTTGGAGTCCAGCACGAAGCGGTCGCCGGCCGTGAGATCGACGCCCCCATCGGCAAATTGTCCGACGCGAAGCTTCGGGCCCTGCAGATCGACCAGAATGCCGATGCCACGGCCGAATTCCTTCTCGAGCGAACGGATCGTGTGCACGCGCTCACGCAACGTATCGTGACTCGTGTGGCTCATGTTGATCCGGAAAACATCGGTTCCGGCTTCCAGCAAGCGCTTGAGCACCGCCGTCTCTTGCGAGGCCGGACCAAGAGTCGCGAGGATTTTGACGCGACGAAGCCTTTTCATTGCAATGCCTTCCTGAAAATGTACCGATACGTTGGCGTCACCGGGATGAAGTGGGTTGATTTGAGTCGGTCAATTGGACGGTCCAATTCTTGGCGTCCTTGCCGGTGTCGATCTCGAAGAAGCCGGTGCGATCGTAGCCTCGAACGAGGCAATTGTCGCGACCCTCGATGCGGAATTCACGGTCACGCGTGCACATGTAGGCCTTGCCCTTCCATTCGCCGCCGCGCTCGTCCATCGCGTAGACGTAATAGAACTGCGCCGCCAGAGGCCCGCGCAGCAACGTCTCGCACGCGCCGCTCTTGAGGTTCCACCATCCCTCCGTCACCCAGCCCTGCCCGTCCGTGTAGGACAATGCCACGCTGACGCGGCCAGACGCATTGTTGCACAGGCGCATATCCGCCAGGGCCGCGGAGGCTCCGAACAAGCCGAACGCAAGCGCCGCCGCCGGCGGCAGAAACTTATGGAAGCTTCGCGAAAGAAACATGTCGACCCGGATCTTTCCGACTGGTTCGTGCCCGTGGAAACTCACAATCGGAATCGCGCCTGCACGCATCGCGTTCCCGGTCCGCCGCATCATTGGTCTGCCGCGCGGCATGTCAACGCCGCTCGGCCGCACGAGAGTTCCACGCGCCCCTGCTGGCGTGCCCGCGCGGCTGCCGCTACACTAGCGTCCCATGCGCGACATCGCGACCCAGACATGCGGCTTCGGCCCCTTCACCACCATCGCGGGCAAACTCGACGGCGGAGTGTTGCTCCTGTGTGACCATGCGAGCGCCGCCCTGCCGGAGGGCTATGGAGCGCTCGGCCTGACGCCGGATCATTTCACCCGCCACATCGCCTACGACATCGGCGCCGCCGACCTGACGCGAGGGCTCGCGAGACGGCTGGGCGCCCCCGCGCTGATGACGACCTATTCGCGCCTGCTGATCGATCCCAATCGCGGCGCCGACGACCCGACTCTCGTCATGCGCATTTCCGACCGCGCGCTGATCCCCGGCAATGCCCGCATCGATGCGACCGAAATCGAGACCCGCCGCAGGGATTACTGGCAGCCCTACCGGAATGCCATCGACGCGACGATCGACGCCATGCAGGAGGCCGGCCCGCCCCCGGCGGTGATCTCCATCCATTCCTTCACGCCCGTCTGGCGCGGCCATCCCCGCCCCTGGCACGTCGGAGTCCTGTGGGATTGCGACGACCGGCTGGCCCGGCCATTTCTCGATGCTCTCGCGCAGGATCCAGACCTCGTCGCGGGTGACAACGAGCCCTATGACGGAGCGCTCCAGGGCGACACCATGTTCGATCACGGGACACTGCGGGGCCTTGCCCACATGCTGGTGGAAGTCCGGCAGGACCTCATCGATACCCCGGAGCGCGCCGAGGCGTGGGCCGGGAAACTGGCTCCGATGCTGCGCCTTTCGCTTGCCGTTCCGGAGGCCCATATGATCCGTCATTATCCGAGCCGCGCCGCGAGCGAAGCCCGCTTGCAAGCGCTGCGGCAAAGACGCATCGGGGAGACACGCGCATGAAATTCGACCAGAAAACCCAGACCGAGCTCGAGGCAGCGGCCTTCCGCCGGCTCGTGTCGCACCTGCGCAACCGGACCGACGTTCAGAACATAGATCTGATGAATCTCGCGGGTTTCTGCCGCAACTGCCTGTCCAACTGGATGAAGGACGCAGCCGACGAGCGCGCGCTCGACCTCAGCAAGGACGAGGCGCGCGAACACGTCTACGGCATGCCCTATGAGGAATGGCGCGCCCGCCATCAAACGGAAGCGACGCCCGACCAGAAGGCAGCCTTCGCGCAGTCGCCCGCCGCCAAGGGGCATGGCTGAAGCAAGTGACGGCCGGCCGGCGCGTGCGTGTTCTTCAACAAAACCGGGGACATCTCGCGCCCCGCGCTTGACCTTCGGGCTTGCGCGTCGCATCCATCGCTCGACGCCAGCGGGGAGCGGACCCCGCCTCCTCCATTCATCAGCAAGGGCGCGAGATGAGCACGAATTCTGTCGATGCCGGACATTTGCGCGCGTTTCTCGAGCGGATCGAGCGGCTCGAGGAAGAGAAGCGCGCCATCGCGGACGACATCAAGGAAGTCTATGCCGAAGCCAAGGGCACCGGCTACGACGTGAAGATCATGCGCAAGATCGTGTCGATCCGCCGCATGGATCGTGACAAGCGCCGCGAAGAGGAAGAAATCCTCGAGCTCTATCTGGCGGCGCTCGGCGAAGCCTGAGAGCGGCTTCTCGCCCGTAGGCCCGAAAAAAAGCCGGAGCGTTTCGCACGCGCCGGCTTTTTCGTGTCTCGGTCCAGGCGCTCGCCTATTCGCGAATCGCCCGGCCAATCATCGCATTGCTCGCGCCCGCAATGGCGAAGACGAGGATCAGCAGGCCGTAGAGCGACGGCATGTCGAACCGCGTGTAGATCTGCATGATGAGATAGCCGAGCCCCTGGTTCGACAATTTGGTCTCGGCCAGCAGCACCGTGATGATCGCCGTTCCCATGCCCAGCCGGATGCCGTTCAGCACCGGGATCTTCATCGCCGGCAGATAGATCTTCATGGCCATCTGCCACTTGGTGGCGCGGAACGAACGTCCCACCCGGATCAGGATCTGGTCGATCTGGCGCATGCCTGCCGCGGTCGACAGCGCGACGGCAAAAAAGGCCGAGAGCGCCCCCAGCGCGATCTTCGAGCTGGGACCGACGCCGAACCACATGATCATGATGGGGAAGAGGATGATGCGCGGCGTCGGGCTGAGATAATAGATGTAGGGCTCGAACGCGCGCATGAGGAAGCGGTTGGAGCCCAGAACGATGCCCGTCATCACCCCGAGCAGCGTCCCGATCGCGAGCGACGCCGCGACTTCCAGGAACGTCACGCGAAGGTTGGTCCAGAACACCGGATCGACCAGCAGCGCGCCGATGGCCAGCACGATCTTGAAAAGCGAGGGCACGACTTCGCCGTAGAACAGGCCCGAACGCGAGAGGATCTCCCACATCCCGAGCAGCACGACCGCGCAGGCCATGCGCAGCATGAAAGCGGAGCGGGCCGAGGCTTCGCCCCCCATGACGGGAGCGGCGACGGGCCGCGCCCGCGCGGTCATCTCGCCGGTTGCAGCCATGATTCGATGCGCTCCAGAATGACGAAGAAAAGAACCGAAACGAAGATCACGAAGCAGATCGACGCATAGGTGCCCGGCAGATCGTAGCGCTCCGCCAGATCGTTGATGAGTTGGCCGAGGCCCCCGAGGTTGATCAGGAACTCGACGCCCACCACGGTGATCAGGCAGAAGGTCCAGCTCAGCCGGATGCCCGTGAAGATCACCGGCAGGGCCGACGGGAAAAGGATCTTCCAGAACATCTGCGACGACGTCATGTTCAGGCTGCGGCCGACGTTGATCAGAACCTTGCGGGTCGCGGTCAGGCCCTCGACGGTCTTCAGGATGATGGGTGCGAGCCCATGGAAGAACGCCATCACGATGATCGTCGTGGACGAGCGCCCGAACAGCACGAGGAACAGCGGAAACGCCAGCACGATGGGCGCCGCCGCAAGGGCCCCAATCCAGTCTTCCAGCGCGCGCCGCCAGATCGAATAGCGATAGAGCAGCGCGCCGATCGGAATGCCGACGATCACGACCGCGACGCCCGCGACCGTCATCTCGAATGCGGTTTCACGCACGCGCCCCAAAATGTCCTCTTCCATCACCACGCGTTCGAACGCCAGGAACACGTCGCTCGGCGGCGGAATGATGAAGCGGTTGACGACGCCCGATTGCACCAGCAGTTCGAAGATCAGGATCGCCACGACGAGCGTGCCGATGCCGAACATCTCGGGCATCCACCGTGTCGTGAAAGGGATCGCCCCGGCCTTAGCCATGCGCGCCTCTCCGGCTCGCGGCGCTCTCGGAATCCGCCATTCCGCGCGAAGCCTCCTCGCGAAGATCGTTCCAGATCTCCGCGACGTAATGGCCGAACGCATCGCTGCCGACGACGTCGGAGGTGCGCGGACGCGCGAGCTTGATGTCGACGATCCGCTTCACCTTGCCGGGCCGGTAGGTCATGACCACGATCCGGTCGGACAATTGCACCGCCTCGGTGAGATTGTGGGTGATCAGCAGCGTCGTCTGGTTGAGTTGCTGCTGGATCTGCGTGATCTTGTCGCCGAGCAGCAGTCGCGTCTGTTCGTCGAGCGCCGCGAAGGGCTCGTCCATCAGCAGAATTTTGGGCTGCGATACGAGCGTGCGGGCGATCGACACGCGCTGCTTCATGCCGCCCGAAAGCTGCGAGGGATAATTCTTCTCGAAATTGGCGAGGCCCACCATGTCGATGAAATGATGCGCGCGATCCATGCGCTCGGACTTGGCGACGCCCTGGAGTTCCAGCGGAAAGGCGACGTTGTCGATCACGTTGCGCCACGGGAAGGTGGATTCTTCCTGAAACACCATGCCGACTTCGGGATGCGGCGCGGAGATGCGCTCGTCGCCGATCAGCACGTTGCCTTCGTAATCGCCCAAGAGCCCGCCGATGATGTTGAACAGCGTGGACTTGCCGCACCCCGACGGCCCGATGACCGAGACGAACTCGCCCTGCGCGACGTTGAACGACACATGATCGACCGCGGTGACCACTTCCGTGCCGCGCCCGAAGCGCTTGACGACGTCATCGATCACCATCGCGGGGGCCGATGCAGCAAGGCTCGCCGACGCGGTGCGGGCCGAGAGGGAGTCGGAGGAAAGCGAGGTCATGGATCTGCTCTCTGGATCGCGGACGGTTGCAACGAAGTCTCCCGCTTCGGCAAGCCGAGGGGTGAAAACTATGCGCGAGCATTTTGAGGAGAGCAATGGAAGCGGCGACGAACGCCAGACTTCGACAGCCCCGCCGTGTGGAAACGTTTCCGATACGGCTGCGTTTGACGAGCCGCTTCATTAGACGACTAAAGAAATGACGGTCCTACGTCAACCTTGGCCGTGCCTTAGCGTGGGGACAGAGTGGCGACGCCGATGCGTGCGCCGAGCTGGTCGTCGCCGAGATTCGTCTGACGCAAAGGACGCACGGCGGGGCCGCTGAAACGCTCCGTGCGCAGCTCCGTCGCGATGGAGCCGAAGCGTGTCGTGAGAGGCGCGTTCAGGGAGAAGACCAGATCGTTCTCGTCCACCTGCGCGGCGGCACGAAGTCCGGTGGCCGACCCCAACTGCGTCTGGGGCATGTTGTGCGACATGTCGTGCGGATTGGTGATCGAAACGAAATTCGACCGATCAAGGCGCGCCGCCACCATCTGCGGTTTACGCCGCGCATGTGCGGAGCGGAGACCGATCGGCTGCGCCAGCGCCGGAGTCGCGGCGCGCGCCACCACGCCCGCGAGCGGCGGTCGCACCGGATCGCCGGTCCGCGTCTCGGGTGCGTAAGCCAGGGGTGCGAACGCGCCGGACCCGTCGGGCGCAGGTGCGTCGATTCCTTGCGTGATGACCTCTGGCAGATTGGCCGCGCGGGCCAGCAGCCCGGCGAAAGGATCCTGCCGGGGCGCGGAGGCCGACGCCTTGGCGGGCGCGGTCTCGAGCGCCGCAAGCGCCAGCGGACGGACGGGCGGCAGCGGAATGGCGGGACCGGACGCAGCCGCCACGACGGCGGCGGGTGGCGCGAGTTCGGCGGGCCGACGCGGCGGCGCCGGCGCCACGAACGTGTCGGCCGCCGCGACCTGTGCGGGCGAGCCCATGACGGTTTCGCCGCGCGGCAGATTGCGCTGCGCGCGCGCAAGGGTCTCGACGCCGCGGCGCTGCGCCGGCGTCTGGATTTCGCTGCCCTCTTCCTCGTCCGCCACGGTGGCGCGCGCCAGACGCGTGTTGCCGCCGCGCGCCGGGGCCGCGGCCCTGTCTTCGTCGCCACGACCGAACAGGCTGGCGAAGAACCCGCGGCCCGAGCCGCCGCTGCCGATCGGATCGGTGCGGTTGCCGCGCGCTTCGATCTCGGCACGCGCTTCCTGATAGCGCGCCAGCGGCCCGCCGTTGCTCGGCAGATGCACGGTCTTGCCGTCCGGGAACAGCCGGGCGAGCTGGTCATGCGACATGCGGGGCCAGGCGCGCACGCTGCCGACGTCGAGATGCACGAAAGGCGTTCCGGCCGTCGGGTAATAGCCGACGCCGCCGCGCTGCAGCCGCATCGCGATCTCGCGCACCTTGGACATCGAGACGTCCTGGTAATGCATGTCCATCGCCTTCCCGAGCGTATGCTGGGAATGTTCGGCGACGGCGCGCGACCTGCGGCGAAGCATGGAATTGGTGGCGGGCGACCGATAGGCCGAGACGATCAGGATCGGCTGGCGCGAGCCGGACTCGCGATAAGTCTCCCAGATCACGTCGAAAAGCTTCGGGTCCATCTTGGTGGGCTCGTTCGTGCGCCAGTCGCGCAGGAACCAGTTCAGCTTGTCGAGCGACGCCCGATCATACTGGCCGTCGACCCTGAAGGTCGCCGAAATGCTCTCGTTGGTGTGCGAATGATGCAGACTGATCGTGCGCGTGTCGCCGTTGGCGATGGCGTCCTGCGTCGATGCCGGGCAAAGCGCCGTGAACACGACCGCCAGCATCCCCGTCGCGGACGCGAGACTGGCGAGTTTGGGACGAACCAGGCTGAGACGCTGATGGGACAATCTGAACTCTTCCGTACTCAGCGCCGGAGCCGACGCGACCAACATGGTGATCGGAGTCTTGCCGGAAAGGATTAATCGTCGGTAACCGGATCGAAGAAACAGGCGCAGGAAACGCTGCCACCCGCCAGCCGGAGCCGAAGCAGCCAAGCCATCGGGCGCAGCCCCAAAGAGCCAGCCAAAGGTGGCGGCTTTGTGTCAAATGCCCGAACTTCGGGCAAGCGTCTCATCCCGGCGGATAGACCGCTCCTTCGGACGTTAGCCCGCGAGGCCGAGCGCCGCCTTCACCTTCCGCGAATGGCCGTAGATGTCTTCACGCAGCTGAAGTTTGCCCGCATCGTCCACGAAAGCGGGAAAATATCCGAGATGGATCGGCAGCGGCTTCGGCATCTTGACCGTGCGCTCGCCGCCACCTTTTAAACGCTTGACGCGATCCTCGGTCCAACCCTCGCCCAAAACCGTTTCCGCCAGCGCGAAGGGCTGGTCGACACGCACGCAGCCGTGGCTGTAGGCGCGACGTTTGGTGTTGAAAAGTCCGCGCGACGGCGTGTCGTGCAGGTAGACCGCGTGATCGTTGGGAAACATGAACTTGATCCAGCCCAGCGCATTGCGCTCGCCCGGCGGTTGCCGCACCGAGATCTGCCCATTGCGCCGGATCACCTCGTAGCCCATGCGCTGCAGCGCCATCGGGTCGGCCGCGAGCTTCGGCAACATTTCCTTCTTGAGGATCGACGGCGGCACGTTCCAGTAGGGATTGACGATCAGGAACCGCATCGCATCGGAAAACACCGGCGTGGGCGTGTTCGGCTTGCCGACGATGACGCGCGCCTCATGCACGACGCGATCGCCCCGGAACACCCGCACCATGTAATCGGGAATGTTCACCTCGATCCGGTCCGCGCCCATGTCGCGCGGCATCCAGCGCCAGATTTCCATGTTGGCGACGATCTCGTCCTCGAGCCGGTTGGGCTGGCCGCCGGACAGCGCCGCGATCGTCCGCGCCGTCAGAGTGCCCGAGGCCGGAATGCCGTTTTGCTTCTGGAAGCCCGCGACCGCCTCCGCCACGCGCGTGTCATAGACGAGATCCTGCGACTCGGTCGCGGCGGCGGCTGCGTCCAGGCCGAACCGTGCGCGGATCAGCCGGACCCGTTCGTCCTTCATGCCCACCTTCAACACCGGTCCGGCGGGAATGCGCGACACGGGAACGGCAGGGCCGCGCTCGCGCCGGACCTCGGCGAGCTTGTCGCGCAAGGCGGCGTAGCCGCGATGTGAGGGGTTTTGGGCCGCCAGAACGGCTCCGGGTTCAGACGCGCTCGAGACGTCGGCCAGCACGCGGGCGGGGTCGGCGATCTCGGGACGCATGGTGATCAGGCTGGAAATGCTGCGCGGATCGATGCGGCCGCCGCTGGCTTGCCGGGCATAACCCACGACGGCCTCCGAAAGCGCCAGATCGGCCGCGGCAAGCTCCGCCGGCGAAAGCCTGGTTGAATGGCCGCCTGGAAAGGCCGGCACCGGCGTCGCCGCCAGGTCGAGAGCATCGTCGGCAGCCCGCTCGAGGCGCGCGATGACGGACAATGCCGCGACATTCCAGCCGGAGCCCTGAAGCCAGACCGGCGCGAAGTCGCGCTGTTCGTAAAATGACGCGACGCTTTCCCTCACGCGCCGCTGCGCCTGCCCCGCTGCACCGCGAGCGACCGGCTCCCGCGCCGCGAATGCGGGCACAACGTCACGCAAGGCCGTGGCGACCGGATCGACCGCGGGCGCGGCGCTGTCCGCCGAAACCGGTGCGGCAGGGGGTGAAAGATCGACCACAACCTCCGGAGGCATGGGAACCTGCACGGGGACATCCGCGACCGCTTCAGCCGCTGAAGGCCGAGGCGAGGGTTCGGACGCCACGACCTCCGCGGCGGGCGCAGGAGCCGACACGGTGTCCTGCGGCTTGACCGTCACCTCGGCGGGATGCGCCACCTCGGTCTTGACCTCGGTCGGCGCCTCGGGAGGAAGTTCGACGCTGAACGCCGGCGGAGCCTCCCGCGGCTCGATGGCCGCATCCTGCCCCGAGGCCGAGCCGGCCTGCAGGCAGGCGAGTGTCAGGGCGAGAACCGCCACAGAGGAGTTCAGACGCAGCACGATTCGATCCTCTCGATAGTCCGTACGCAGGCGAAGCCGAGCGCCGGCCAGGGGGCTATTCCAATCCCGGTCACGCTAGGAAAGCAATGACCGCCCGAATGTGCGGCTTCACACATGCAGGATCGCTCCGCCGCCGTGGCGGAGGCGCAACACTCACGCCGCGAAGGTTTTCTGGTCCCGGGCGGACGCTTCGCCCTCGGTCCCACCCTCTTGCAAACCCAGATCTTTCATCTTGCGATACAGGGTCGACCGCCCGATTCCGAGCCGCCGCGCCATCTCGGACATCTGTCCCCGGTAATGCGCGAGCGCGAAGCGGATCATCTCCGCCTCCATGTCCTCGAGCTGGCGAACGTTTCCATTCTCGTCGAGAAGCCTCACTGCATGCGGGTCGCGCACGTCGACGCGGGCCGCCGCCGTCTCCGCCACGCGAAGCGGCGGGGCGAGCGCCGGCGCGGGCGGAACCCGCACGTCATATCCGTCGACCTGCGCGGCGATCTGGGGAAATTCCATCACGCCCAGCTCGTCGCCGTCGCACAAAACGACGGCGCGAAAGACCGCGTTCTCCAATTGGCGAACATTGCCCGGCCAGTCGTATCGCGCGAGCATCTGCAGAGCTTCGGCGGTCAAGCCGCGTACGGGCTTGCCCTCTTCGGCCGCGAACCGCGCCGCGAACCGGCGGGCCAGGTCCGAAACGTCGTCGGGACGCGAGCGGAGGCTCGGGAGCGTGATCGGGAAGACGTTGAGGCGGTAGAACAGATCTTCGCGGAACCGACCGGCCTTGACCATCTCGATCAGGTTCTGGTTGGTCGCCGAAATCAGCCGGATGTCGACTTTGACGGACTTCTTGGCCCCGACCGGATCGATCTCGCTTTCCTGAATGGCCCGCAGCAGCTTCACCTGGGTTTCCAGCGGAAGTTCACCGATCTCGTCCAGGAAAAGCGTTCCCCCGTGAGCCTCGACGAACTTGCCCGCGTGCTTCTCGTTGGCGCCCGTGAACGCGCCCTTCTCGTGGCCGAACAGGATCGACTCGACGAGATTGGCCGGCAACGCGCCGCAATTCACCGTCACGAACGGCTTGCCGCGCCGGTCCGACGCCCCCTGGATGGCGCGCGCGAACAATTCCTTGCCGACACCCGACTCGCCCTCGATCAGCACCGGAATGGTGGATTTGGCGGCGCGTTCGCCCAGCCGGATGATGCGCTGCATGCTTTCGCTGCGCGTGAAAATGTCGCGAAATCCGACGGTCCCGGACACGCGCCGGCTCATCCGCCGCACCTCGTCCTCGAGCGCATCGAACCGCAGCGTGTTCTTGATCGAGATCTGCAGCCGTTCCGCGCCCACCGGCTTGACGACGAAATCCGCCGCGCCGGCGCGCATCGCCGAAATGACGACGTCGATCGAGCCGTGAGCCGTCTGGACGATCACCGGCACACCGATGCGCCGTTGCCGCATGCGCGACAGCACGGTCATCCCATCGACCTCGGGCATCACCAGATCCAGAATCAGCAGATCGATGGGCGGCAGATTGGGCGCCTCCAGCCGCGCCAGCGCGGCCTCGCCCCCGTCCACGGTCTCACTCTGATAACCGAAGCGCCGCGTCATGGCTTCGAGAAGCCGACGCTGCACAGGATCGTCGTCGGCAATCAGGATCGTCGATGTCATACGGCCTCTCTTCGCGGGCGAGCGTCACCCGGATCGGCAGCATGTTGATCCAACGCGGTAAACACCCGCTTAACATCCGTGCCGGATCGGGACGGCGCGTCGCGGCCGGCCCTGCGTCAAGGCGACGGTTGATCGCGCGGACGTCATGGCCAATATGTGCGCTTGAAGCCTTTCCGTCGCCGGTCCGTCCGTCAGCAAAGTTGGTTCTCACATGAACGAATTTGACCTTTCCGCATCAATTTACTGCGCCGTCTCCACCGCGTCGGCCATGACCGACGGCGATCTGGGCGCCCTGCCCGAGTGGAATCTCGCGGATCTCTATCCCGGGATGGATTCGCCCGCCTACAAGACCGATCTCGATCGCGCGCTGCACGAATGCGCGGCCTTCGCGGACGCATGGCGGGGCAAGCTCGCCCAGATCGCCACGAGCGCGACTGCCAGCGAGCAGCTTCTTCAGGCCGTCGAGCAGTACGAAAAGCTCGAGGATCTGCTCGGCCGCATCATGTCCTACGCAGGCCTCGTCTACTCGGGCGACACGACCGACTCGGCGCGCGCCAAATTCTACGGCGACGCGCAGGAGAAGATCACCAATGCCTCGTCCGACCTTCTGTTTTTCACGCTCGAACTGAATCGCATCGAGGACCACGTTCTCGAAGCCGCCATGAAGGACCACCCGCTGGCGCATTATCGCCCGTGGATCGAGGACATCCGTCGCGAGAAGCCCTACCAGCTCGACGATCGCATCGAGCAGCTCTTCCACGAAAAATCCGTCACGGGACGCGGCGCATGGAATCGCCTGTTCGACGAGACGATCGCGGCGCTGCGCTTCAAGGTCGACGGCCGTGAGCTGACGCTCGAGCCCACTCTCAACATGATGCAGGACCCCAAGGGCGAGACCCGCAAGGCCGCGGCCGACGCTCTGGCCGAGACGCTGCGGACCAACCTGCGGACCTTCGCGCTGATCACCAACACGCTCACCAAGGACAAGGAAATCTCCGACCGCTGGCGCGGGTTCAAGGACGTGGCGGATGCCCGCCATCTCTCCAATCGCGTCGAAGGCGAAGTGGTCGACGCCCTGGTGGCGGCCGTCGTGGCCGCGCATCCGCGCCTGTCGCACCGCTATTACAAGTTGAAGGCCAGGTGGTTCGGGACCGACCAGCTGGCCCATTGGGACCGCAACGCGCCCCTGCCCAACGTCGTCACGCACGCCTATCGCTGGGACGAAGCGCGCGACACGGTGTTGGGTGCCTATGGCGATTTCTCACCCCGGATGGCCGACATCGCCCGGCGCTTCTTCGACGAGCGCTGGATCGACGCGCCGGTCCGTCCCGGCAAGGCGCCGGGCGCCTTCGCGCATCCGACCGTCCCCTCGGCGCATCCCTACGTGCTGCTCAATTATCAGGGCAAGCCGCGCGACGTCATGACCCTCGCGCATGAACTCGGGCACGGTGTCCACCAGGTGCTCGCCGGACCCAATGGCGCGCTGATGGCCCCGACCCCGCTGACGCTCGCCGAGACGGCGTCGGTCTTCGGCGAAATGCTGACCTTCCGGGCGCTTCTCGCCCGCACGACCGATCCGGCGCAGCGGCGCTCCATGCTGGCCTCGAAGGTCGAGGACATGCTCAACACCGTGGTGCGCCAGATCGCCTTCTACTCCTTCGAGCGCAAGGTCCACACGGAGCGCCGCAATGGCGAACTGACCGCCGACCAGCTCTGCACGCTCTGGATGAGCGTCCAGGCCGACAGCCTCGGGCCGGCCATCCGCCTGGGACCGGGATACGAGACCTTCTGGGCCTACATCCCGCATTTCATCCACTCGCCCTTCTACGTCTATGCCTATGCGTTCGGCGATTGTCTGGTGAACTCGCTTTATGGCGTCTACGAGAACGCCGCCGACGGTTTCGCCGAGAAATATTTCGCGATGCTGTCGGCCGGCGGCACCAAGCACCATTCCGAACTGCTCGCCCCCTTCGGCCTCGACGCCCGCGACCCGGGCTTCTGGCAGATCGGCCTGACCATGATCGAGGGCATGATCGCGGAGCTGGAGACAATGGAGGGGTGAGGAAAGTTAGCGTCGGCTCGCCTACAATGCTACGCTTATGTTTCTGGGGGAGAGTGACATGTCGCAGGCCATGAAGACGACGCTTACAACTGTACCTGAATCCGTAGACGGCGCGTTGTTCATGCCGCTTCCGTCGGAGCTACTCGAAAGTCTCGGCATCCGCGAAGGCGACAAGATGGTTTTGGCGGAACAGGCTGACGGCACGCTGCTTCTGACGCGCATCATGCCGGCGCGCGAACGCGTAATGCGGTTCGCGCGCACGTCGGTGCAAAGACTGGTCCGCTTGTTTCACTAATGCCCCCGGGACGATCGGCCGCTTTTATCTTGAGAGCATCCACTCCCATCTCTGCTGCGTACCCTCACCAGTTAGTTTTTCAGGCAGCATGATGGCGATTGATTCCGAGCGTAACCGTTTCTCGGCCCGCGCGGCGCGGTATGCGCGCGT
>JAQGJH010000032.1 GCA_028290705.1 Hyphomicrobiales bacterium | reverse complement strand
CCATCGCCAACGCCGAGAACAACCACAGCCTGGACGTCGACGATCTCGTCGTGGCCGAGGCGCACGTCGGCAAGGCGCTCGTCATGAAGCGTTTCAGCCCGCGCGCTCGCGGCCGGGCAGGGCGCATCGAGAAGCCCTTCTCGAACCTGACGATCGTGGTTCGCGAAGTCCAAGAAGCCAAGGCCTGAGGAGAGAACGATGGGACAGAAGGTCAATCCAATCGGCCTGCGCCTCGGCATCAACCGGACGTGGGATTCTCGCTGGTACGCCGGCAAGAACGAATACGGCAAGCTCCTCCATGAGGACATGGCGATCCGCGCGGCGCTGATGAAGGCGCTGAAGCAGGCCGCCGTGTCAAAGATCATCATCGAGCGGCCGCACAAGAAGTGCCGCGTCACGATCCACTCGGCTCGCCCGGGCGTCGTGATCGGCAAGAAGGGCGCGGACATCGACAAGATCCGCAAGCTCGTCGCCAAGCTGACCGACTCGGAAGTCGTCATCAACATCGTCGAGGTCCGCAAGCCGGAAGTCGATGCGACGCTGGTGGCCGATTCGATCGCTCAGCAGCTCGAGCGCCGTGTGGCATTCCGTCGCGCCATGAAGCGCGCCGTGCAGTCCGCCATGCGTCTGGGCGCCGAAGGCATCCGGATCAATTGCTCGGGCCGCCTCGGTGGCGCCGAAATCGCGCGCCAGGAATGGTACCGCGAGGGCCGCGTTCCGCTGCACACCCTGCGCGCGGATGTGGACTATGGCGTCGCAACGGCGCATACGGCCTACGGCACCTGTGGAATCAAGGTCTGGATCTTCAAGGGCGAGATCCTCGAGCACGACCCGATGGCGCAGGACAAGAAAATGGCGGAAGCCGATCATTCCGGTGGTGGCGAGCGTCGTCCGCGTCGCGATCGCGACGCGGCGTGACGTGACCAGCCTCAAGGGACAAGAGCCAGATCATGCTGCAACCTAAGCGCACCAAGTTCAGAAAGGCCTTCAAGGGCCGCATTCACGGCGCCGCCAAGGGCGGATTCGAGTTGAACTTCGGTCAATTCGGCCTTAAGGCCATGGAGCCGGAACGCATCAGCGCCCGGCAGATCGAAGCGGCCCGCCGCGCCATGACGCGTCACATGAAGCGCGCCGGCCGCGTGTGGATCCGGATTTTCCCGGATGTGCCCGTCTCGAAGAAGCCGACCGAAGTCCGCATGGGTAAGGGCAAGGGCGCGCCGGAATTGTGGGCGGCGCGCGTGGCGCCTGGTCGCATCATGTTCGAAATCGACGGCGTGCCGCTCGATGTCGCGCGCGAGGCGATGACGCTGGCGGCTGCAAAGCTGCCGATCAAGACGCGCTTCATCCAGCGCATCGCCGAGTAAGGGGACGGACATGAAGACGAAGCAGCGCCTCTCCGACCTCCGTGTGATGTCGGAAGACCAGCTGGGGGACGAAGTCCTCAAGCTGAAGAAGGAGCAGTTCAACCTGCGCTTCCAGCGCGCCACGGGGCAGCTCGAGAATACCTCGCGCGTCCGTGTCGTTCGCCGCGAGATCGCTCGGGCCAAGACGGTTGCCGCGCAGAAGCGCGACACAGCGAAGAAGTAAGGGTCAACCGATATGCCGAAGCGAATTCTCCAGGGCGTCGTGGTCAGCGACAAGCAGGAAAAGACCCTCGTGGTGAAGGTCGAGCGCCGGTTCACGCATCCGCTTCTGAAGAAGACGGTGCGGCGCTCGAAGAACTATCACGCTCACGACGAGACGAAGAACTTCAAGGTGGGCGACCAGGTCTCGATCGAAGAGACCAAGCCTATTTCGAAACTCAAGCGCTGGATCGTTGTCAATTCCGAGGCGAAGGCCTAAAGGAAGCGCAGCGTTCAAGAGTTTAAAAACGAGGGGGCGTAAAACCCCCTTCAGGCGAAGTCCGGACCGGATCGATGCGATCGCAGCCGGAAACCGATCTGAGAAGAAAGGCGCGTTGCCATGATTCAGATGCAGACGAACCTCGACGTGGCGGATAATTCCGGCGCGCGCCGCGTAATGTGCATCAAGGTGCTCGGCGGTTCGAAACGTAAGTATGCCGGTGTGGGCGACATCATCGTCGTCTCCATCAAGGAAGCCATTCCGCGCGGCCGCGTGAAGAAGGGCGACGTCATGAAGGCGGTCGTCGTTCGCACCGCCAAGGACATCCGCCGCTCCGACGGCTCGGTGATCCGCTTCGATTCGAATGCGGCCGTGCTGATCAACAATCAGAAAGAGCCGGTCGGCACCATTATCTTCGGGCCGGTTCCGCGCGAACTTCGCGCCAAGAACCACATGAAGATCATTTCGCTCGCGCCGGAGGTCCTATAATGGCTGCGAAGATCAAGAAGGGCGACAAGGTCGTCGTTCTCGCGGGCCGCGACAAGGGCCGCAACGGAGAGGTTCTCAAGGTCATTCCGACCGAAGAGCGCGCCATCGTGCGCGGCGTGAACCTCGTCAAGCGCCACACGCGTCAGACGGCGAACACGGAAGGCGGGATCATCTCGAAAGAGGCCACGATCCACCTGTCCAACCTCGCTATTGCCGATCCGAAGGACGGCAAGGCGTCGCGCGTCGGCTTCAAGATTCTCGATGACGGCCGCAAGGTCCGCGTCGCCAAGCGTTCCGGAGAGCAGATCGATGGCTGAGGTTCAAACCGGCAAGGCTGCGGGCAAGGGCAAGGGCCGTTCGTCCGCAGGCGCCACGGCGGAACTCGCTTCGGCCGAGTCGCTGACCGTTCCGCGCGATTACGTGCCGCGTCTTCGCAAGCACTATGAAGAGGTCGTTCGCCCGGCTCTGATCAAGGAGTTCGGCTACAAGAACGCGCTCGAGGTTCCGCACGTCGAGAAGATCGTGCTGAACATGGGTGTGGGCGAGGCCGTCAACGACACCAAGAAGGTGACGACCGCCGCAGCGGATCTCGCGCTCATCGCCGGACAGCGTCCGGTGATCACCCGCGCCCGCCTGGCGATCTCGTCCTTCAAGGTGCGCGAGAACATGCCGATCGGCGCGAAGGTCACCCTGCGCAAGATCCGCATGTATGAATTCATGGACCGCCTGGTCACGATCGCGCTGCCGCGCATTCGAGACTTTCGCGGCCTGAACCCGAAGTCGTTCGACGGCTCTGGCAACTTCGCCATGGGCATCAAGGAGCACCTGGTGTTCCCCGAGATCGACTACGACAAGGTTGAATCGGTTCTGGGCATGGACATCATCGTGTGCACCACCGCCAAGACCGACGACGAGGCGCGCGCGCTCCTGCGTGCGTTCAACTTCCCGTTCCGGCAGTGAGACGTCCACGTCTCAGACGCGGAAACCAGAGGTAAAATGGCTCATGGCTAAAAAGAGCTCGATCGAGAAAAACAAGCGTCGCATCAAGCTGGTGAAGCAGTTCGCCGGCCGTCGCGAGCGCCTCAAGGCGATCGCCAACGATGAATCGGTCAGCATGGAGGAGCGCTTCGAGGCGCGTCTCAAGCTGGCGGAACTTCCCCGCAACTCGTCCGCCGTGCGAATTCGCAATCGCTGCGAAGTCACCGGTCGTCCGCGCGCCGTTTATCGCAAGATGAAAATGTCGCGTATCGCGGTTCGTGATCTTGGCTCGCGGGGCCTCGTGCCCGGCCTCGTCAAGTCGAGCTGGTAAGGGGAGGGATTTCCATGAACGATCCTTTGGGCGATATGCTCACCCGCATCCGCAATGCGCAGATGCGTCGCAAGGGCAAGGTCTCCACGCCGGGTTCGCGTCTTCGCGCCCACGTGCTCGAGGTTCTGCAGTCGGAAGGCTATATCCGCGGCTATTCGTCGACGGATTACGGCAACGGCCGCACCGAGTTCGAGATCGAGCTGAAGTATTACGAGGGCGAGCCCGTCATCCGTCAGATCGAGCGCGTCTCGAAGCCTGGCCGCCGGGTCTACACCGCCGTCGACAACATGCCGCGCGTCGCCAATGGCCTCGGCATCACCATCGTGTCGACTCCCAAGGGCGTCATGGCCGACCATTCTGCCCGCGAGCAGAACGTCGGCGGTGAAGTGCTCTGCAGGGTCTTCTGACCGGAAAAGCGAGGAAGAAACATGTCTCGTATCGGAAAGAAGCCCGTCGCCGTGCCGGCCGGAGTCACCGCGAAAGTGGATGGCCAGGCCGTGGCCGTGAAGGGCTCCAAGGGTGAACTGCGCTTCGTCGTCCCGGAAGACGTCGTCGTGAAGTTCGAAGACAATGCCATCAAGGTCGATCCGCGCGACGAGACCAAGCGCGCGCGCGCCATGTGGGGCATGTCGCGTTCGATGATCGCCAATCTGATCACCGGCGTGACGGACGGCTTCACCAAGAAGCTCGACATCACGGGCGTCGGCTACAAGGCTGCGGTCGTGGGCAAGAACCTCCAGCTGTCGCTGGGCTACAGCCATGACGTGACCTACGCGATCCCGACCGGAGTCACGATCGTGACGCCGAAGCCCACCGAGATCTCGATCACGGGTTCGGACAAGCGCCAGGTCGGCCAGGTCGCAGCCGAGATTCGCGCCTATCGCGGACCCGAGCCCTACAAGGGCAAGGGTGTGCGGTATTCCGATGAATTCATCTTCCGCAAGGAAGGCAAGAAGAAGTAAGGAGAGCCCGCGATGGCTAAGGACAATCAGGCAGTCGCCCGCCGCAAGGCGCGCGTTCGCCGTTCGATCCGCGCGCGCGCCTATGGCAAGCCGCGGCTGACGGTGTTCCGTTCGTCGAAGCAGATTTATGCGCAGATCATCGACGACGAGAAGGGCGCCACGCTGGTGGCCGCTTCGTCGCTCGAGAAGGCGCAACGCGAGGCGCTCAAGACGGGCGCCGATGTGGATGCCGCCAAGACCGTCGGCAAGCTGATTGCGGAGCGCGCTTCGGCCGCCGGCATCAAGCATGTCGTGTTCGATCGTGGCAGCTACATGTATCACGGGCGCGTCAAGGCGCTCGCCGAGGGCGCCCGCGAGGGTGGTCTCGACTTCTGATCCGGCGGGGCCATTCGGGCCCCGGCAGATCTCTTCGAAGCGAGCAGGGTGAGCCGGGCCCAGGGTCCGGTCTCCTGCGCAAGTGACGGAAGACAAAAATGGCACGTGAAGGTGAAGGCGGTCGCGGTCGCGATCGTGAGGAGCGCGACAGCGAGTTCGTGGACCGTCTGGTCCACATCAATCGCGTCGCCAAGGTGGTGAAGGGCGGCCGTCGCTTCGGCTTCGCGGCCCTCGTGGTCGTCGGAGACCAGAAGGGCCGCGTCGGCTTCGGCCACGGCAAGGCCCGCGAAGTTCCGGAAGCCATCCGAAAGGCGACGGAAGCCGCCAAGCGCGCGCTGATCCGCGTGCCGCTGCGCGAAGGCCGCACCCTGCATCACGACGTTCAGGGCCGTCATGGCGCCGGCCGCGTGATCCTGCGTTCGGCTCCGGCCGGTACGGGCATCATCGCCGGCGGTCCGATGCGCGCGGTCTTCGAAACGCTCGGCATGCATGACGTGGTGGCCAAGTCGCAGGGCTCGTCCAACCCGTACAACATGGTCCGGGCGACGTTCGATGCGCTGACACATGAAGATTCGCCCCGCTCGGTCGCGGCTCGCCGCAACCTCAAAGTCTCCACTCTGCAGTCGCGCCGTCAGGGCGTGGATGCGGACGCGGTCGACGCTTGAGACGGAGGATCGTGACATGGCGAATTCAAAGAAGACGATCACGATCGAGCAGGTCGGCAGTTCGATCGGCCGTCCGGGCGATCAGCGCGGTACGCTGATCGGCCTCGGTCTCAACAAGATCGGCCGTACCAAATCCCTCGAAGATACGCCGGCCGTGCGCGGGATGATTGCGAAAGTCGCGCATCTCGTTCGCGTCGTCGAAGGCCAGTGAGGAGCACTCAGATGAAACTCAACGGCATTTCTGACAATCCCGGCTCCTCCAAGAACCGGATGCGCATCGGCCGAGGCATCGGTTCGGGCATGGGCAAGCAGGGCGGTCGCGGCGGCAAGGGCCAGACGGCTCGTTCCGGCGTGCGCATCAAGGGCTTCGAAGGCGGCCAGATGCCGCTGCATCGTCGCCTGCCGAAGCGCGGCTTCACCAACATCTTCGCGACGGATTACAACGAGGTGAACCTCGGTCGTATCCAGCAGGCGATCGAGGCGGGCAAGCTCGATGCGGGTCAGACCATCACGGTCGATGCGCTCGTGGCCGCCGGTGTCTGCGCCCGTGCGCGCGATGGCGTGAAGATCCTGGGCAACGGCGAGCTGACCTCCAAGGTCAATCTCGAAGTGGCGTCGGCCTCCAAGTCGGCGGTCGCGGCGATCGAGAAGGCCGGCGGTTCGGTCAAGATGCTCGTCGCCAAGGCTGCTGAAGCCAGCGCCAGCGCCTGAGGAACCCGGTCATGGCCGTTTCCCCGGCGTATTCCGGGGCTGACATTGCCAGCCGCCAGTTCCCATATTGAATCGAGCGGGGCGAGGGTGAGAATCCTTCCGCCCCGTTCGTCATGTTCAGACCCCCGACAGCGGCGCGCGTCACGCGCGCCATCCGGAGTGCTTCAATGGCATCGGCAGCGGAACAGCTCGCAGCGAACATCAACTTTTCGGCCATCGGCAAGTCGGAGGAATTGAAGAAGCGGATCTGGTTCACCCTGGGTGCGCTGATCATCTATCGTCTCGGCACCTACATTCCGCTGCCCGGCATCGACCCCGCGGCCTTCGAGGCTTCGTTCACCGGCCGCCAGCAGGGCGTGTTGGAACTGTTCAACATGTTCGCCGGCGGCGCCGTGCAGCGCATGGCGATCTTCGCGCTGAACATCATGCCGTATATCTCGGCCTCCATCATCATCCAGCTTCTCTCTTCGGTCGTGCCCAGCCTCGAGGCGATCAAGAAAGAAGGGGAGTCAGGCCGCAAGATCCTCAATCAGTACACGCGCTACCTGACCGTCGTCCTGGCGGTCTTCCAGGCCTATGGCATCGCCATCGGGCTCGAGGGGCAGGCCGGTATCGTGGCGGATCCGGGCTGGTTCTTCCGCGTTTCGACCGTCCTCAGCCTTCTGGGCGGGACCATGTTCCTGATGTGGATCGGCGAGCAGATCACGGCGCGGGGCATCGGCAATGGTTCGTCGCTGATCATTTTCGCCGGCATCGTGGCGGCCTTCCCGTCGGCGATCATCTCGACGCTCGAACTCGGCCGCCAAGGCGCGATCTCGACCGGCCTGATCCTCGGCGTGATCGTCATGTCGATCCTGGTCGTCGCCTTCATCGTCTTCGTCGAGCGGGCCCAGCGCCGGCTGCTGATCACCTATCCCAAGCGCCAGGTGGGCAACCGTGTCTATGAGGGACAGACGTCCTTCCTGCCGTTGAAGCTCAACACCGCCGGCGTCATTCCGCCGATTTTCGCCTCGTCGCTTCTGCTGCTGCCGACCACGATCGCGAGTTTTGCACAGGCCGAAGGTGGAACCGGCGTTCTGGCGACGCTGGCGACTTATCTCGGGCATGGGCGGCCGCTCTACATGGTCGTCTATGTGGCCATGATCGTGTTCTTCGCCTTCTTCTATACGGCGATCGTGTTCAATCCGACCGAGACGGCTGACAACCTCAAGAAGCATGGCGGCTTTTTGCCTGGGATCCGCCCGGGCGAACGGACCGCGCAGTTCATCGATTCCGTCCTGATGCGGATCACCGTTTTGGGCGCTGCATATCTCGCGCTCATCTGTCTCTTACCCGAAATACTGATATCTTACGCAGCGCTGCCGTTCTATTTCGGCGGAACGTCGCTCCTCATCGTGGTCAGCGTCACCATGGATACCGTCGCTCAGGTGCACGGCCATCTCCAGGCGCAGCAATATGAGGGGCTCGTGAAAAAGGCGAAGCTTCGGGGGAGAAAGAGATGAGATTGATTCTGCTGGGGCCGCCGGGTGCGGGCAAGGGCACGCAGGCTGCCCGCCTCGTGGAAAAATTCGGCATCCCGCAGCTTTCGACCGGTGACATGCTTCGGGCGGCCGTCAAGGCCGGCACGCCCGTCGGCCTTCAGGCCAAGGCGGTGATGGAGTCGGGAGGTCTCGTGTCCGACGAGATCGTGGTCGGCATCATTGCCGATCGCATGGACGAGGCGGACGCCCGCAACGGCTTCATTCTCGACGGCTTCCCGCGGACGGTCGCGCAGGCAGAGGCGCTGGACGCCATGCTGGCGCGTAAAGGCATGAAGCTCGACGGAATCATCGAACTCAAGGTCGACGAGAACGCTCTGCTCTCGCGCATCGAGAAGCGCGCCAACGAGACTGTGGCGGCCGGCGGCACCGTTCGGGCCGACGACAATCCGGACGCGTTCAAGACTCGTCTCGACGCCTACAAGGTCCAGACCGCGCCTGTCTCCGCCTATTATTCTGGCAGGGGGACGCTCAAGACCGTCGACGGCATGGCGCCGATCGAAGAGGTCAGCAAGGCGATCGACCAACTGCTCGGCTGAGGGTCTTCAGGGGTTCAAATTCGAAAGCCACGCGTCGAGCGTGGCTTTTTCTTTTGGCGCTGGTGTCTCAGATGCTCGACTGGATGTGGTTGCGCACGACCGGGTAGATCTGGTTGTCCCAGCGGCGACCGTTGAAAACGCCATAATGGCCGACGCCGGGCTGCATGTGGTGCGACTTCATGTAGGGGCGCAGGCCGCTGCACATGTCCTGCGCGGCGAGGGTCTGGCCAACCGCGCAAATGTCGTCCTTCTCGCCTTCGACGGTGAGCAGGAAGGTCTTGCGGATGGCCGAGGGATCCACCTTCTGCCCTTTGAAGAGCATATTGCCTTTCGGAAGGTCATATTTCTGGAAGACGGACTCGACCGTCTCGAGATAGAAGGCGGCATCCAGGTCCATGATCGCAAAGTATTCTTCGTAGAACGCGCGGATCTGGTCGGCCTTTTCGAAATCTCCCTCCACGCGGCTCTTGAACATGTCGACGAAGGACTTGGCGTGCCGCTCGGTGTTCATGCTCATGAAGGCGGCGAGTTGCAGGAACCCCGGATAGACGCGGCGGCCGGCTCCGGGCTGGGAGCGGGGCACCGTGCCGATCAGCTTCTCCTTGAACCATTCGATCGGCTTCGAAGTCGCGAGTTCGTTGACCTTGGTGGGGGACACGCGGCAGTCGAGCGGCCCGGCCATGAGGGTCAGGCTGGCAGGCTGCAGCGGGTCCTTCTCCTGGGCCATGGCCGAGACGGCGGCCAAAGCCGCGACGGTGGGCTGACAGACCGCCACCATGTGGGATCGCGGACCCAGAAGGCGCGTGAAATCGATCAGGTGCTGGACGAAGGCGTCGAGGTCGAACGTGCCTTTTTCGAGCGGAATGTCCCGGGCATTGTGCCAATCCGTGACATAGACCTCGTAGTCGCGCAGCAGCGTGCGGATCGTGCCGCGCAGCAGCGTGGCGAAATGGCCCGACATGGGCGCGACGAGCAGGACGCGCGGCGCCGAGGGCGCGTCGACGCGGGCGAAGCGCAGCAGGGTGCAGAAGGGCGTGGCGGCCGCGACGCTTTCGACGACCGCCGTCTCGGCGCCGTTGTGGCTCGTGATGCTGTGGATGTCGAAGTCGGGCCGGGTATGGGTGAAACCCGCGAGGCCGACCAGTTCGTAATAGGCGGCCATGCGGCGGATGGGCGTGGCGAATTGCGACGCGCTCCACAGGCGCAGGATCTGCTCGCTGCTGTTGGCGAGCCGGCGCACCGGATGGCTCAGATCGGCATATCCCTGATAAGCGTCGTACATCATGCCCTGCGGATACCTCAACTGCCACGAAGGCAGCGAGCAAAGCCCGTGCCATGAGCTTTGCCTTTATGGCATATGGATTGCTAGTCTTCCCGGCAAATCCGCGAGGCTCCTTAATGCCAGCCACCACGCTCACGATCAGCAGCAAGAACTACTCGTCATGGTCCCTCCGGGGATGGCTGATGATGAAGCTCTCGGGCGTCAAGTTCGAGGAGGTGATCACCGCCCCGGACGACGCGTCGGCGCGCGCCGAGATCATGCTGCTGTCGCCCTCGGTGCTCGTGCCGTGCATGACGTACAAGGACACGCGGATCTGGGACACCTGGGCGATTGCCGAATTCCTGAACGAGATAGCCCCCAAGGCCGGCCTGCTGCCGAAGGACCGGATGGAGCGGGCGCATTGCCGCGCCATCTGCGGCGAGATGCATTCGGGCTTCGTGTCGCTGCGTTCGGCGCTGCCGATGAACCTCAAGGGACATTTCCCGAAGTTCAAGGTCTGGTCCAAGGCGCAGGCCGACATCGACCGCATCGCCGAGATCTGGCGCGAGTGCCTGTCGACCTATGGCGGGCCGTATCTCTTCGGGCCGAAGCTCACCATCGCGGACGCCATGTATGCGCCCGTGCTGACGCGGTTGATGACCTACGACGTGCCCCTCGACAAGACCTGCCGCGCCTATTGCGACCTCATCATGCAATGGCCCGCCATGCAGGAGTGGATTGCGGCCGCCAGGCAAGAGGTCGAGGAGATCGAGGAACTTGAGGTGGAGTTTTAGAAGAGGGGCGGGGCCGCGTTCAAAGGTATTTGGCGTCGTCGCCGACGAGGTCGGGCCGGAAGTGCCGAGGGAGAGCCGCCCCTCGGGTCATGCGATAAACCAGGTCCTCAGCGCGACAATCTGCGCCGCTCCCGTCAAGACTGGATCGTCGCAAGTCTACGAACGACGGCGATGATCGATTCCGCCACTCTTGTTGCACGGTCCTGGTCGCCGGGAAGTCCCATCCGACTTCGTTCGATGATCAGCAGCAGATCCGAGACAGCGTTCACGTCCCGCTTCGCTGATTTCATGAGCGGGCCGATGTATGCATCATACTCATCGGACGCTTTGGGCTCGTCGCAGACGCCGATGGGGTCCCATTCGTGCAGGAGCACGTCCTTTATGGCTTGAACCATCTCACGCATTATTGCCCCCAGATTGTAATCACAAATCCGTCTGGTCGCAGGACCACGGTCGCCTGACTTCCAATGTACTGCGCACTCCCGTCGGCACGTTCTTTGATTCTAAGAGGGTTGGTCACTGCGTCGAGAATTGCTGAAGGACTTACGCCTCGGTTGATGGCTTGGTTGATTCCGTGCTTCGTGAAGCCATTAATCTCCGCAACCTGTTCTAGCTTGGCAAAATCGTCGCGGACTGCATCGCTAATCTCCGGAAGTGATGCCTCGCCATCAGAAGTATCGCCTTCCGTTAATGTCCATTCCCCGCCGTCGGGGTTGCCCGCAGGGACGCGCGGTTGGTCTTCACTGTATTTTCTAAGCAGCCGCACCGCCTTTCAAAGGTCGGTAAGGCTCGCCTCGTGTCCGGTCCGCAAGAAAATAGAAAACTGAACGCGCTCGAGAATTGTCTTGGTATCGTCATCAGGATGGCGTGCGATACAGTTCTTCAGC
>JAQGJH010000046.1 GCA_028290705.1 Hyphomicrobiales bacterium | reverse complement strand
GACGTCTTCACCGTGACGGTCAACATGGCGGGTCTGCCGGGCATTGCCGTGCCGGGCGGCTTGTCCGCGCAGGGTCTGCCGCTCGGCTTGCAACTGATCGGACGTCCGTTCGAAGAAGAGACGCTGTTTTCGGTCGCCGAGGTGATCGAGCAATCCGCCGGACGGATCGTATTGCCGCAGGCATGGTGGGGATGATGGGTCCGATCTCGACGGCCATTCTGGGGGGATGTCTCCAGGCTTTGAAATGGCTGTCGTGGTCGATCGCCGGATTGCTTCTGGTCTTGATCGGGGTGCAGTCCCTGAGAGGCGACGAAGGCGCGCAGCCTCTCGCGAATGTGATGGTCGCGATCGCTTTCCTGGGCGGCGGTTTCGTCAGCGGATTGGCTTCGCGTGCCATTCTCAAGCGCGCGGGCTGAAATCCGGAACCTCGGCTGCCGCGAAAGCGTTTCATCGCGAATCCGCGGTCCGGGAGAATTTCATGACGTCAGCCGCCCAATACCGCGAAGATCGTTTCGCATGCCGATCCAATGATCTTCAGGCGCGCCTGTTCCAGACCCGGAGACTTTCCACAGAACTGGCCGCGCCGCTGAGTGCAGAAGATCAATGCGTTCAGGCCATGGACGATGCGAGCCCGACGAAATGGCATCTGGCGCACACGACCTGGTTCTTCGAGCGATTCCTGCTGGAGGCTCACGTCCCGGGTTACAAGGTCTTCGACGACCGCTTCAACTACTGCTTCAACTCCTATTACGAGACGCAGGGCAAGCGGCAGCCGCGCCAGCATCGTGGCCTGATGACCCGGCCGAGCGCAGAAGAGGTCGCGGCTTATCGGGCGCATGTCGACGATGCCCTGGCGCGGATGTTCGGCACCGAGATCGGTGCGCGGGACGACGTTCTGAAGCTCGTCGAGGTTGGGATCAATCACGAGCAGCAGCATCAGGAGCTGCTGATGACGGACATTCTCAGCCTGTTCGCGAGCGGACCGCTGCAGCCCGCCTATCGCGAGCCCGTGGCCGCGTCGCCGCATGTACCCGCCATGGCGCTCGGCTGGACGTCGTTCGAAGGCGGCATTTTCCAGATCGGCCATGCGGGGCAGGGGTATTGCTGGGACAATGAGTTGCCGCGTCACGACGTGCTCGTGCGGCCTTTCCGCCTCGCCAATCGTCTGGTCACGAACGGAGAGTGGCTGGCGTTCATGCAGGCCGGCGGTTATCGCGAGGCCACCTTGTGGCTCGCCGACGGCTGGGCGCAGGTGAAGCGCGAGGAGTGGAACGCTCCACTCTATTGGGAAGAGCGGGACGGCCGCTGGCTTCAGATGGGCTTCGAAGGGATGCAGCCCGTCGACGAGGCGGCTCCCGTTTGCCACGTCAGTTATTTCGAAGCCGACGCCTATGCGCGTTGGGCCGGCAAGAGACTTCCGACGGAGGCCGAGTGGGAGATCGCCGCGCAGGGCCTGGAGCCCGTCGGCAATACGCTCGGGAGCGGCCATTTATGTCCGATGCCGGCGCGCGGCGAGGGCCTTCAACAGATGTTCGGCGACGTGTGGCAATGGACGCAGTCGTCCTATTCGGCCTATCCGGGCTATCGGCCGCCCGAGGGCGCGATCGGTGAATACAACGGCAAGTTCATGGTGAGCCAGCAGGTGTTGAGGGGCGCATCCTGCGTGACGCCCGATCATCACAGCCGGGCTACCTACCGGAATTTCTTCTACCCCTGGCAGCGCTGGCAGTTTCTCGGACTGCGTCTCGCGGAGGATGCTCAATGACGCATGAGACCCATTTCGGCGGCAGCCAGGACGTCGAACCCGAATTCGCCCGGGCCGTGATCGCGGGGCTCAGCGCTTCGCACAAGCACCTGCCGTGCCGATACTTTTACGATGCCGTCGGGAGCGAGCTGTTCGAAGACATCACCCGCGTGCCGGAATATTATCCGACGCGGACCGAAGCCGCGCTGCTGCAGGAGAGCGCGGCCGCCATCGCGGCGCGCACGCAGCCCGGCACGGTGATGGTCGAGTTCGGATCGGGCTCAAGCCTCAAGACCGAAATCCTCCTGGCGGCCATGAAAGATCTTGCCGCCTATGTGCCGATCGACGTGTCGGGAGATGCCCTGCGGGAGGCCAACAACCGGCTCGCAAGCCGCTTCCCGAAACTCAAGGTATTGCCCGTGGTCGGGGACTTCGCCGCGGAACTGCCGCTGTCCGGAGATCTCGCGCGCGCGCCGAGACTGGGCTTCTTTCCGGGATCGACGATCGGCAATCTCGTGCCGAAGGACGCCGTCGATCTGCTCGCGCAATTCGCCCGTCAGCTCGATGGCGGGCGGCTCGTCGTGGGCGTGGACCTGCGGAAGGACCTGTCGGTGTTGACGCCGGCCTACAACGATGCCGCAGGCGTGACGGCGAATTTCAACCTGAACCTCCTGACGCGCATCAATCGCGAACTCGGGGCGGATTTCGATCGCCGTGGTTTTCGGCACGAGGCGGTCTGGAACGAGCAGGAGGGGCGTATCGAGATGCATCTCGTCAGCCGCAAGCGGCAGGACGTGCATCTGCTGGACCACGACTTCTCCTTCGACGAAGGCGAAAGGATCCACACCGAGAACTCGTACAAATACACGCTCGAGGGCTTCCGCAAGGTTGCCGAAGCGGCGGGCTGGACCGTGACGTCGGTTTGGACGGACGCACGAGACTGGTTCAGCCTGCAGGAGCTGTCGCGCGCCTGAGCGCATCGCTGCCGCCATGGAGCGCGGCCTGGCCGCCTCCATTCGCGGCCCTTGTTCCAGATGGTCCGGACCTTTAAAAACCGGTGCGAGATGCGACGGAGGCTTCCTTCGCGCACGTTCGCCAACCATCTGGGATCCCGGACATGAACACCCATGCCAAACCTTCCAAGTTGATCAAAGGCGCGACCGGCGACTGGGAAATCATCGTCGGAATGGAAATCCACGCCCAGGTGACGTCGAAGTCGAAGCTCTTTTCGGGCGCATCGACTGAATTCGGCGGTGATCCCAACAGTCACGTCTCGCTCGTCGACGCCGCGATGCCGGGCATGCTGCCGGTCATCAACGAGGAATGCGTGAAGCAGGCGATCCGCACGGGGCTCGGCCTTAAGGCGCAGATCAACCATCGCTCTGTGTTCGACCGGAAGAACTATTTCTATCCGGATCTGCCGCAGGGCTACCAGATCAGCCAGTACAAGAGCCCGATCGTCGGCGAGGGCGAGGTCGTCGTCGATGTGACGGCGCATGAGCAGATCGTCGTCGGCATCGAGCGGCTGCACCTCGAGCAGGACGCCGGCAAGTCGCTGCACGACCAGTCCGCCACGGAAAGCTTCGTCGACCTGAACCGCTCGGGCGTCGCTCTGATGGAGATCGTGTCGAAGCCCGACATCCGCTCCGCCGAGGAGGCGCGCGCCTACGTCACCAAGCTCCGCACCATCCTGCGCTACCTCGGCACATGCGACGGCAACATGGAGGAGGGAAGCCTGCGGGCCGACGTCAACGTGTCGGTGCGCCGCCCCGGCGCGCCGCTGGGCACGCGATGCGAAATCAAGAACGTCAATTCCATCCGCTTCATCGGGCAGGCGGTGGACGTCGAAGCACGGCGGCAGATCGGCATTCTGGAAGACGGCGGAACGATCAGCCAGGAGACGCGCCTGTTCGATCCGGCGCGTGGCGAAACCCGCTCCATGCGCTCCAAGGAAGAGGCGCACGACTACCGGTATTTCCCGGATCCCGATCTGCTGCCGCTGGAGTTCGACCAGGCCTATGTGGATGCGCTTGCGCAGGGACTGCCGGAGCTTCCGGACGAGAAGCGCGCGCGCTTCATCTCTGAATATGGGATTCCTTCGTATGACGCGGGCGTGCTCGTGATGGAGCGCGAGTCCGCCGATTATTTCGAGAGCGTTGCGAAAGGCCGGGATGCAAAGACTGCCGCCAACTGGGTCATCAACGAGTTGTTCGGCCGCCTCAACAAGGAAGGCAAGACGATCTCGACATCGCCCGTGTCGGCCTCGCAGCTCGGCTCCATCGTCGATCTGATCACGTCGGGAACGATCTCGGGCAAGATCGCCAAGGATCTGTTCGAGATCGTGTGGACCGAAGGTGGCGATCCTGCAGCGCTGGTTGAAAGCCGCGGCATGAAGCAGGTGACCGATACCGGCGCGATCGAACAGGCGGTCGATGCGATCATCGCGGCCAATCCCGACAAGGTCGCGCAGGCGCAGGCGAAGCCGACGATGCTTGGATGGTTCGTCGGTCAGGTGATGAAACAGACGGGCGGCAAAGCCAATCCGCAGGCCGTCAACGACGTGCTGAAACAGAAGCTCGGGATCTGAAAACAGCGATCCAAGGTCGCGACCGATTCTCTGCGGTTGCGCGAATCTGAAGAGCGTCGCGGTCTTCGCGACGCTTTTTTTCGTTCGCGCAGCAAAAAAAAACGTCATGCACCGATTTTTTTTTAGGGCTGTTACGGCATTGCACATCGTCCTTCGGCGCCGTTCGATCGATGCGTCGACGGGCCGTTCACGAGCATGTTGAAAACTTCGGCCGAGGGCGATCCCAGCTTGACAAGCAAGTCCCTCGGCATGCCTGAAAGATTACTGTGCGGACACAGTCGATTTCTTAAAAGTGGCTGGCAATCGCCGACAAATCCAAACGACGTGCTCTTGCCACGTAACGTTTCCGGAGGCTCGATCGGCTGGCGGAAGCCTGCTCGTCGCTGCCTTCGACGTTGTCCGGCGCCGCCTCCGGGCGAGGGTCCGACGGCTCGAAAGCGCACTCCCAAAGGCGTTTCCTTCGCTTCCGAAAGCGCGCGTTGGAAGCCCGTCGCTGGTTAAACGGCGCATGTGCAGACGAAGGGAGACTTGCACGAGTGATTAACAAAGGTACGCTAAGCAAGCCTGATGTCGGCTGCACTTTTTCTCTATCGCCGACAGACAAATCAGAGGGGACCTCAGATGGCGAAGGCAACAACGAAGCGTAAGCCGGCAGCGAAGAAGACCGCTGCCAAGAAAGCTACGAAGAAGACCGTAGCCAAGAAGGCGGTTCGCAAGACCGCCACCAAGAAGGGCGCCGTGAAGAAGACGGCCCGCAAGGCGGTCGCCAAGAAGGCGACGCGCAAGACCGCCGTGAAGAAGACGGCTCGCAAGGCCGTTGCGAAGAAGGCCGTTCGCAAGACTGCCGCGAAGAAGACCACGCGCAAGACGGCCGCGAAGAAGACCGCGACCCGCAAGACGGCCGCGAAGAAGACCACTCGCAAGCCGAAGGCTGCTGCTCCGGCTTCGGACCAGGCCTGATCCAAAAGCGATCAAGGTCGTAAGGCAGGACTCCGGTCGATTGATGATTGCCTATGGCAGTCTGCCGCCCGGAGTCACGAGAGACGAACTGATCAGCGGCGGATCGTCAGATCCGGCGCATATGCCGATGTGTCAAAGCGCGCCTCTCTGATCCCTTCGCGGGTCCGGGAGGCGTGTGTCGTTCGAGGCAGGCGCGACCGGATCGCCGTCGCCCAAGAATGCGTCGCCCAGGCCGCGTCGGCGCCTGCACGCGATGGCCTTGCCGCTTCTCACTTCCACGTCACTGCCACGCGGGCGACGCTTCCCGGTCGCGGCGGTCGCGAGACGGCCCGGCTTATCTGCCGGTCGCTTCCGGAGGACGGACGGTGCATGTCTCGGCGAAGTCGCGCCAGATCAATCCGACGTCCTTGCCGGCCGCTTTCAGCTTCTGCCACTCGGTCGCGCAATGGATGAGGCGCCGGCGCATTTCTGCTTTTGGCAGTGAGCGATAGGCCGGGACATAGGGTGCCGCCGCGGCGTTCTGACCTGCGACAGAAGGCGGCTCGGAAGCTTGTGCCAGCGCGGGCGCCATGCTCAACAGGAGCCATCCTGCGGTCGTCAGCATCGCTCTCTGCCGCATGAGTCTGATCTTGTCCTCGCGATGCGCCGGCCGGCTCGCTGTCTTGTTAGCACGGCTTGCCTTGACGGCCACGCCGCTGCTGCCGGTGTCCACATGGCGTTGGCGAGCCGGCGCTCTTCTCAGGGTTGGGCGGAAGCCTGAACGCGTGCCGGCGAGGATGCCGTGCGCAGCTGGCCGAGCAGGCCCTTGCGCTTGGCCTCGTAATAATAGCCGCGCGAATAGAGCGAAACGGCTCGCGCCTCGTTGGAGCCAGATGCCAGCCAGGCGTTTGCCAGATAGGGCATGGCGTAAATCAGGTTGGTCTCCGCATCCAGAAGCCCGGAGGGCGCGCCACGATAACCCATCTGGCGCGCCGTCGGCAGGCTGATCTGCATGAGGCCATAGTATCCACGCGCGTTCGCCCGCGGATTGTAGCGGCTCTCGCGCATGACGATGCGATGCGCGAGACTGTCGGGCAGTCCGTGATGCCGCGCGTGGCGCGAGACGAGAGCCCTGATGCCGCCGGCATCCGCCGGCGCCACCATCGGATCAGCGAGCAGGACGGGGGCGGCGGAGGCCAGCGGGCTGCGCGCACGGCTCGAAGAAGCCGCCGGGGCGGGCAGTGGCGCGGGCGCCGGCGTGGTGGTCTGATCGAAGAGATTGGCGAACAGGCCCGGCTTTGGCGCGGTGTTCGCGGCCGGGGCCGTGTCGGCGTTCACGCCCAGGTTTGCGGGGCGGGGTATCGGTTGAACCCGGCTGACCTTGTGTCCGGTCTTTGCCGCGAGAGACTTTGCCGCGAGAGACTCGGCCGCAAGTGACTCGGCCGCAAGTGACTCGGCTGGAAGAGACTTGGCGGGAAGAGACTTGGGTGTGTCGGGCGCGGGACGCGTCGCCTCGATGACGGGAGTCTGCTGCTGCGCAAGGGCGGCGTTGCCGGCGAGCATGGCTGCGAGCGCTGCGGACATAGGCCAGAGTCGGTGGGCCCTATGGCGCCTCCCCAGCTCCGCAGTGTCGGCTCCAGACATCATCAACGCTCCCTCGACCCGATCCGCGCCTCCGGTTTAAGCCCTGAAGGGTGGCAAGGAAAGCACATTTGCCGCGAGAATGAGGCGACAAGCGGGCGAGGGCGTTGGCTGCGTGACAGGCCGTGCCGTCCCGATGCATAGTCCGGCCCGCTCTCTGAACCGATCCGAGAACCCCAGTATCATGGCCCGAAAATTGAAGATCCCGGCGAAGCCTCGCCAGGTCACCGCGCTCTCTGCCGTGAGTCCGTTTCGCTGGCGCATCGCACTCACCTATGCGCTGACCTTTGCCGAAGACCTTCTGGAACTGTCGTACCCCTGGGCCACGGGTCTGGCGATCGACGGACTGATCGCGCACGACATCTATCAAGCCTTGCCGATCGTGATCGCATGGTCGCTCCGCGCCATGATCGGCTGCGTCCGCCAGATGTATGACACGCGGCTCTATACATCCGTCTACAACAAGATCGTCGAGGCGACGATCTTGCGGCAACGACGGGCAGGGGTCGGATCGACGAGCGTGGCGGCGCGCTCCGCCATGTCGCGGGAGTTCGTGACCTTCTTCGAGATCGACGTGCCCGTGGTAATTACGGCGCTGATCGGCATCGTGGGGTCGGCAGCCATCTTGCTCTGGTATGATCTGGTCATCGGCGCGCTGGTGTCGCTGCTGTTCATCCCGGTCTATCTGGTCAACCGCGTTTATGTGCGCGTCACCACGGACCTCAATCACGCTCTCAACAACCAGCTCGAGAAGGAAGTCGCATTCATCGAGACGGTCAACGCGACCGAGATCCGGACGCATTTCAGCGAGGTCCGGAAATGGCGCGTCAAGCTGTCGGACGCGGCCGCCTATAACTGGACGATCATCGAGGTGCTGTCGATCTTCGTGTTCATCGGCATCCTCATGCGCGCGACCGCCATGGCGGACCTCGACACCGGCGATATCTTCGCCATCCTGGTCTATGTGTGGAAGTTGATGGAAGGCCTCGACCACGTTCCGACGATCGTGCAGCAGCTCACCCGGCTTCGCGACATCAGTCGTCGGATCAGCGAGGGCGCTTCGCTCGAGGACGTCAGCGCGACCATCGAGGAAACCGAGCCGGATGCCAAACCGATGTGATCGGCGCGTGCCCAAGCTCACGCCAGCGTGATCGCCATCGTTAAGTTTGCGCAGCGATAATTGTTCCGGTTGCGACAGGTTTATGCAGGATGACCCATGGCTAACGGCACTATGGGGCACCCATGGCACAGGATATCGTCTCGACCGCGCACGAGCAGTCGCTCAGACCCTTGACGCAAGCGCTGGTAGGCGCGCTCGAAATCGTTCTCGAAGAAGTCGCGGCGCTCCGCAACAACGAGGCCGGACCCTGGGCCGATGCGCTCGAGGAGATGGTCCTGCGCAGCGCTGCAGGTCTCGCGGGCAAAGGTGCGGACGCGGATTCGCTGCAGGTGGCTCATTCGGCGCTTCGCGCCTGCTTCCGGCACATGCGCTCTCAGCTTCATTGACGGCGGCCGCGAAGATCTCTGCGGCCGCCGGTCTCGAAGAGCGGTTCAGTGTGCGTCGTGACCCCAATGGGCCTTCACGTCGGCTTCGGTCTTCGAAAGATGCACGTGCTCGTCGATATGATCGACCCAGTCGAGCGGGATGTAATGATGATGCGGCTGGTGCGTCGGATCGTTCTTCGTCAGCTTGATCTTGTCCGACCCTTCCATGTGGTCGACGACGCCGACATGCACGCAGTCGGACGATTTTACTTCCATATGTTCCTTGATCTGGCCTGACTCAATCATTTCGAAGCTCCCGTTTGCGTGTCGCGTTCGACGACATCGGCGGGCTTAACTCATGATGTGCGAAAGCGTTCGATCACGCGCGCGGAATGACGCTCAGAGGCGTCGTGACAAGGCGGGCCTCAGCGGTCGTTCCCGCAGCCTCGATGCGCGCGGCTTCGGCTTCGATGGCCAGCCAGCGCCCCCAATCTTCCATGACGCCCCAATGCGGCCGGCCGACATGCGCCACCGGCAGACGCCAGTGAAAAACCGGCCTCGGGGCGATTTTCTCGAAGGGCAGGCGGGCCCTGACGCGCTCGGGATCGAGGTGGAGCAGCAGCGGCAGCAGATCCAGCGCGCGACGCCGCGTCGGGTTGTGGGCGAGATAGAGGTCGACGAATTCAGCTTGCGATTGGTCCGCCGGGCCTTGCTCCAGCGCGTCCCTATATGCGGCAGGGAAAGGCGCGGCGAGTTGTGCGGCCAGACGCCTGTCGCCGCGAGTGATGTCGGCGCGCATCCAGGTATCGAGCCGTGCGAAAGCCAGCGTCGTTGCCCGGATGGCCGACACATCCAGCCGCCGCGCTGCGATGTTGAAGTGCAAACCCAGCGTGTCGAACAGGGTCTTGCCGTCGCCTTGTGCCCCGGCTGTGCGCAGGACATCGATGGCCTTGTCGATTTCGTCCAGGCGGTTGGCGGGGCGCGGCGCGAAGATGGCCTCGCGGGGTACGATCGGCTGCACGAGCGTGCCGAGCCAGGCAGCCGTCCGCCCGCTGCGTGGCTTGAGCAGCCCCGGCGCAGCGCGATGCGGGTGGACATGACGTAGATCGAGCTCGATGGCGACGCCGCCGACCGCGCTGTCGCTCAGGGAAAACGCATGTGCGTCTTCCTCCGCGATGCTGCCGCCGAGCGCCGCCTGCAGGGCTTCGATGGCGGCTCGTGCGCTCAGACCGACGAATTCGACTTCGACGCCGACAGCAACGTCGTCTTTAGGGTGGCCGGTCTCGCTTGTCATGATCGTTCTGGCCACCTTTGCGACGCGCCTCTCGGCCTGCAGGAAAGTTGCGGCGGGTCCGACGGTTCCCGTTCAACTGCAATTGTATTCATCTCCCCTGTTTTGAGGCTAATCTGGGGCGTCTCGCGCAGCTGTTGCGCCTGAGGGTCCAGGGAGGCGCTCGATGTTGAAACTCGGTGTTGCGACCATCGTCGCGGTTCTGGGGACCGCGCCGGTTCTCTCCGGACCCGCGCTTGCGCAGAGCCGGCCCGACACGTTGCGGATGAGCTGCGGCACGGCGGCGGAAACGGTGCGCCGGGGCGGCGCCGTCATCCTGGCGACCGGTCCTTCGATCTACGACCGTTATGTCTCAAGCCAGGCGTATTGCCAGCGAGACGAGGAAGCGCGCCCGCATTGGCTGGCGACGTCGGATTCGAGCCAGTGCTTCATCGGCTATGTCTGCGAGCGCAAAGGTGGCGATCCGAGTCCTCCCTGACATCAGGACGCCGTGACCCGGCTGCGTGCGGCGGAGTCTTCCGCGCGTTTGACGCGCCCCGCAGCTTTCCTCATCGCCGACAGAAACGCATCCTGCACCGGGGTGGGGAGCCAGTCCGTGCGAGTGGTCAAACCGACGCAGCGGCGCGGATGATCAATCCTCACGCCTTCGACACGGGCGAGGTCCGCGTGACCATCGAGAGCAATGTGCCAGCGCGACAGCAGGGAAATGCGATCGCTGGTCGTCAGCAGCGCCACGATGGTGGCGAGGCAGCTCGTCTCGATCTGGACCGGAGCCTGGAGCTTTCTCGCCGCGATGAAGTCGTTCAGCACCGCGCGCCGGGGCAATCCTTCGTTCGGGAAGACCCACGCGTGCCTGGCCAGATCTTTCGTGCGGATATGCGTCAACTGGGTCAGCGGGTGATCTCGCCGACAGACGATGGAATAGGGGTCTTCGAACAGTTCCTCTTCCATGAGATCGGCGAAGGGCGGGGGCGTGCGCAGCGCGCCATACATCAGGTCGATCGCGCCGTCGTGCAGAGCCGTCGCCAAATCCGAGTAGGGCCCCTCGATCACTTCGATCCGGTGCAACGGAAAAGCCTGCATCAGCGCGCCGGTCGCCTCGGCCAGGAGGGTGCGGGGAGACAGCGCGAGAACGCCGATCCTCAGGCTCGCCCGCAGGCTTTCCGCCGCGCCGATTTCTTCGCGACCCGACCGGATCTCGCCGATGGCGAGCGCCATGCGCCTCGCCAGATCGGCGCCGCGTTCATTGACCGAGAGGCCGGTCGACGAGCGGCGATAGAGCACGCTGCCGAGAAGACTTTCGAGCTGGCGCGCGGGCCTTTGCAGGCTCGGTTCGGAGACCGCGAGCCTGCGCGCCGCTGCCCGGAAGGACCCTTCCTGCCACACGGCCATGACTGCGCGGGCCTCTGCATCGCCGATCTTTCGGGCGACGAGCTCCGACTCCGCCGCGAGGTTTGGGTGGATGGCGGCTTTCACCGCCGCGCCGGTCTGCTCGAAAAAGCGCGCGGTCCGGCGGCGGAAAATCGTGCCCGCTTCGGTGAGGAAGCTGCCGTCCTGCGAGCGATCGAACAGGCGCGCGCCGAGCTGGGCCTCGAGCAGATTGATCGACTGCGTGACGGCCGGCTGGCTCAGGCGCAATTCGAGAGCGGCTGCCGAAACCGAGCCGGTGCGAGCCGTCGCCTCGAAGGCGCGGAGGCGGCGAAAACTCGGGACGCGATCGAGCTCCTGCATGAGTGGCCGGCTCCATCTGCCAGTTGGACTTAGGAAAAATCTATCTCGCCGGGCGAGCTTTGAATAGGGCCGAGCCGAGCGAGCGATGGTTTGATCGCCCTGGTTCCGAGGCGCGCCGCCGAGCAGCGCCCGGCAGGAGAGAAACGTCGACCGCCGGAAGGCTTGTGCGCTCTGTCGCGCCGCCTGCCGCCGGCCCGAGGAAAGTTGCAGGCATGGCTCAACCCGAAGTTCAATCCGCCGACATGAAGATCATCGACGTGCATTGTCACGTCGTGTCCCCCGATCGCGCGACCTATCCGCTGGCGCCCCTGGGCGGCAAACAATCCGACTGGTCTTCGGAGCGGCCCACCACCCCCGAACAATTGTTGGCCGCCATGGATGCCGCTGGCGTCGCCAAGGCCGCAGTCGTCCAGGCCTCGACGGCCTACGGGCATGATTCCTCCTATCTGGCGGATTCCATCCGGCGGTTTCCGGAGCGCTTCACCGGCGTGTTCTCGATCGACCCCCTCGTGGAAGACGCGCTGGCGCAGGTGGATCGGTGGACACAGCAAGGCATGACCGGCATGCGTGTCTTCACCACCGGGAGCACGATGCCGGGGCAGCAGACATGGCTCGACGACGAGCGCGCCTTTCCGGTCTGGGAAAAAGCCGGCAAGCTGAAACTGCCGATTTCCGTGCAAATGACCGCGCAGGGCATTCCTCTGCTCGTCAAGATCGTCGAGCGCTTTCCCGAAACCGATTTCCTGCTCGATCATCTGGCGCGGCCCGTGATCAACGACGGACCTCCCTATGCGGCGGCTCAGAGCCTCTGGGACATCGCGCGTTACAAAAGCATCTATCTCAAGCTCACGAGCCGCACGGTGGAGCATTGCCAGGCTGGCAAGTCGACGCCCGAGGCCTTCATGGCGAAGCTGATGGAGACGTTCGGGTCCGAGCGCATTCTGTGGGGCTCGAACTTCCCGGCGCATGACGACACGCTGCCCAACATCGTCCGGGAGACGCTGCACGTCATCGCGTCGCTCGGCACGAAGGACAAGGCGAACATCCTGTCCGGCACGGCCGAGCGTCTGTACCCAAGCCTGAAGTGAACGAGGCGCACATGACATCGATTCCGACGCTCAGCACCGCGCTGAAGAGATATCCGACCACCGAGGGTTTGCTCTCCGGCAAGGTGACGTCTCCGACCTTCAACTTCGAATTTCACGAGATCGAGCCCATACACGACGCCTTCAAGCCGATGGCGCGTGAGCAGCGTTTCGACGTCAGCGAAATGGCGGTCTTCACCTATCTGCAGGCCTATGCCTACAAGAAGCCGATCGTGCTGCTGCCCGTGGTGCTGGCGTCGCGGTTCCAGCACGGCTGCATCGTCTACAACACGGACTTTCACGACGTGCTGACGCCCGACATGCTGCCGGGCAAGAAGGTCGGGGTGCGGGCCTATACCCAGACGACGGGCGCCTGGGTGCGGAACATTCTCTCGCAGGAACACCATCTCGATCTCGAGAGCGTCAAGTGGGTGATCTTCGAGGACGCGCATCTTGCCGAATATAAAGAGCCGGCCTTTGTCTCGCGTGCGCCGAAGGGCACGAAGCTTCTGCCCATGCTGATGTCGGGCGAGATCGACGCAGGCATTCTCGGCAACGATCTTCCTGACGATCCGAAGATCAAGGCGGTCATTCCAAACGCCGCCAAGGCGGGTCGCGCGTGGCACGAGCGCACGGGCCTGCTGCCCGTCAATCACATGCTGGTGGTGAAGCAGGATCTCGCGCGGGAGCGTCCCGACCTGGTGCGCGAGGTGTACGACGCGTTCCGGCGCTCGAAAGACATGGCGCCGACGGCCGCGGGGGCGATCGACATGCGGCCCATCGGTTTCGAGGCCATCACGCCGTCTCTCGAACTGGTGATCCAGCTTGCCTACGAGCAGCAGATCATTCCCGAGCGTTTCTCGGTGGACGAACTGTTCGCCGAAGCCCGCGCCATTCTCGGCGCCAAGACCTGAATACGCCCGGACCAACCGGGATCCCACATTTGGAGGAAACATGATCACGTTCAACCGGGCACTCGGCCTGGGGGCTCTGCTCTCGGCTGCATCGATCCTCGCTGTCGCGCCCGCTTCGGCGCAATCACCCGAGGCTTTTTTCAAGGACAAGACCGTCAAGATCATGGTCGGCCATTCGCCGGGCGGATCGTATGACTTTTATGCGCGACTGGCTGCCGACATGCTGAAGGTGCACCTTCCTGGCGTGAAGGCTGTGATCGTCGAAAACAAGCCTGGCGGCGGCGGCTTGATCGCCACCAGCTTCTTCTATGCGCAATCGCCCAAGGACGGCACGGCGCTGGGCCTCTTGCCCGAGACCATTGCGAACACGCAGTTGCTCGAGCCGGAGGTCGGCAAGTGGAAAGTGGAGGAGATGCGCTACATCGGCTCTTTCTCATCCGTCAACACGGCATTCGTGCGTCGCAAGAACTCGCCGTCCAAGACCGTCGAAGACATGAAGCGGCAGGAGACGATCGTCGGCTGCACGGGAACGGCGGCGCAGAGCTACCAATATCCCGCGCTGCTGAAGGTGCTGGGCGACTACAAGTTCAAGATGATCTGCGGCTATCCCGGTGCGGCTGAATATTCACTGGCGCTGGAACGCGGCGAAATCGACCTCGTGTCGTCCGCCTGGAACAGCTGGCGCGTGACGCACAAGAAGGAACTGGACAACGGCGATCTCGTCGCGGTGATCCAGACGGGGCTCAAGCGCAATCGTGAGCTGCAGAACGTGCCGCTGATGCAGGAACTGGTCGACGATCCGGACGCCAAGAAGGTGATCGAGTTCGCCTCGGCGGGCGCAATGATCGGCCGCGCCCTGATCGCTCCTCCGGGCCTGCCGCCCGAGATGGTCGACTATCTTCGCTCCGTCTTCGACAAGATGGTCGCCGACCCGGCCATGCAGGAACTCGCGGCCAAGCGGGGACTGGAGCTTGACCCGGCAAGCGGAAAGGTCGTCCAGGGCTATGCCGACGACATCGTGAAAACGCCGCCCGACGTCGTCAAGAAGGCCGCGGTGGCTTTCAAGGGCTGACGTGCGGGATATTCCTGCCAAGAGGGGCGGCGCGGGTGAGCGCCGCCCCTTTCGTTGGAGCTGGAAAAGGGCAGGGGCCTTGCCGATTCACGTGGCCTCCGGGAGTGAGACGGCGTAATCTGTCATCCCGCCCACGGGGCGCAGCCGAGCCCGCATGGCGATGATCGCCGGGGTGGCGGTCGTGTCTTCGCTTCGACCACGGCTCAGATGCCGCATCATCCCGGGCGATCCAAATCGTCGCGGGACTGGAGAAATCCCATGTCCAATGATCAGCAGCCCGCCCGCCAGCTCGCCAAGCGTGCGCAGATGGCGCGTTACGTCGTCTCGGTCGACGGGCAGCCGAAAAGCAGCTTCGACACGCGCGAACCTGCGGAAGCCGAAGCCAAGCGCATCCTCGACAAATTCCCGGTCGTGACCGTCAAGGTGCAGGATTCGGAGGCCGACAGCGCCAAGACCCTCGGGGCGACGACCGCCCGCGAAGAGCCTCAGGACGAGAGCGCTACTTGAAGACTGCGCGAACGCGCTCAACCGTCTCGGGCGGTGTCTGGTAGAGCTGATCGACCAGAGCCTGGATCTCCGGGCCAGACAGCGGATCAATGTCCAGCCCGCGCTTTTTCGCTTCGGCGAGAAACGCCGGGTCCTCCATGGTCTTCATGAAGCTCGTCTGCAACGCCGCGACGATGTCGGGCGGCGTGCCGGGCGCGGCAATGAAGGGACGTCCGAATTCCTGCGTGGCGAAGAGCAGCCGCAGCGCGGCTTTCTGTTCGGGGCTTTTCGCGAAAGAGGGGACGTGCGGCACGTCGGGCAATTCCGGGTGCTTCTCGCTCCCGTACTGGCCGACGATGACGACCGTCTTGTCGCGCAATTGCTGCGCCATGGTGCCACGAACGCTCGCCCAGGTGATGCCGCCGATGCCCTGCAGCTCGCCGCGTTCCATGGCGATGTTCACCTCGCGCGTGCCGGGATATCCCATGACGATCTTGAATTTCGTTCCCAGGATCGCATTCGTCATTTTCGGGAACGTGTCGGTCGCGCCGCCCGATCCGCCGAGGATCATCTCCTTTTCAAATCCCTGCTGGAATTTCGTGACGGGCGCATCGGCGCGCGCCAGCATGACCTGCGTTTCGCGCAGGGCGCTGCCGATCCACGCGAACTTGCGCGAGTCGAAACGTGCGCGATCCGGATTGAGGATGGCCTCGGAGGCGATCTGCGGATTGACGGCGCCGATGACCGTTCCGTCCCTGGGCGCGAGAGTGAAGATGTTGTTGGCGACCGACAGGCTCATCGGGCCAGGCATGTTCTGCGGCACGAAGGTCGGCTGGCCCGGCATGTGCCTCGACCAATGGGGCGCGATGGTGCGGGCGAAGAGATCGTAGCCGCCGCCGGCGCTCGAGCCGATCAGAAGCTTGATCTGCTTGCCGGCGAAGCGTTCTTCCATCGATTGCGCGACGGCTTGGCCGGCCGTGCCGACAGCCAGAATGCAAACGGCTATGCGCGAGATGTCGAAGATCCCCATGCGGACGTCTCCCCTGAACTTCACCGGGTTGGTTCCCGGCCTTGGTGAGGCGTCGCACTGTCGGTCGCGCCCCGGTGCATGTAGGTTAGCGACAACGCCCCGATTGGCAAATGCCGGGCGAACGAGGGAGAGCAGAATGGCGGAAGCGGGACCTGAGGCCATACGCCTGATCGGAATCGCGAAGCCCACCAAGCGCGGCGCCGCCTCGCATGCATTGCTGGTCGGCATGTTGCCGCCGGACGTGCGCACCATCGTGCGCTATTCGCCCGTCGTGAACGGCACGATGGAAGAGTTCGAGACGGCGCTGCCGTTCTACGAGCGCATGACGGCTGAACTCGCCAAAGAGGGCGCGCAACTCGTTCACCTTGAGGGCACGCCGCCGTTTCTCATCCTGGGCTACGAACAGGAGCGGAGCACGCTCGACACATGGTCTCAGCGCTACGGCGTGCCGATTTTCACGTCGGCGACCTGCCAGGTCGATGCTTTGAGAGCGCTTGGCGTGCGCAGGCTCGTCGACGTCGGTTACGACCCCACCACGGGGCCGGTGGCCGAGGCGTATTTCAGAGATGCGGGCTTCGATGTGATCGCGGTGGAAAAAGCGCCGGTGGAGTGGGGCGCATCCGGCGACATCAGCGACGATGAAGCGTTCGACATGCTGAGCGCGGTTTTGCGCCGTCATGGCGGAGCCGATGGATTGTGCCTGCAGGGCAGCAGCAAGTGGCGACTGTCGAGCCTCATCCCGCGGCTCGAGGAAGCGTTCGGCATCGTGGTCGTTCATCCCGTGGCGGCGCGATACTGGGAGCTGATGCACCGGATCGGGCATGTCATGCCCCGCGACGGGTTGGGGCGGCTACTCGAAAGCATGCCGCCGCGACCCGCGACCTGAACGGGGGCCGCGCCGCCTCGCCCGCGCGGCCATCTCCCAGCCCAACATGAGCGATCGAAGGTCAGCACCCTGCGGGCTGCTCGCCCCTATTTGAGCTTGGACTTGGCCTTTTAGCCGTCTGTTCGGCCGTCGAGATGTTTCGCAAGGCCTTCTGCGTTAAGCGTAATCGTGCGGGTCTCACTTGAGTGGTTGCAGCGCGAGGCCCAAGTGATAAAAAGAGATCAGTCAAAGGACCTGGTGCAATCCCAGGTGGCTCTTCTGGCCGCCCATCCGCCAGACTACCGATCTTACTGAGGCGGCACTTAGCCGGATCACGTAGACAGTTCCTCAAGTGTTTCATCATGGAGAAGCAGTCTGTCGAGCAGGGGCCATGCCCCGGCTACGCGCATGAGTCCATTTGGCGGGTCCTCAAGGAGGATCTCCGCATCAACGGTTCCATCCTGCGGCCGGGTGCGCAGGCGATGGCGATTTACCGTCTGGGAAACTGGGCTGAACAAAACCGCAGGTCGCGCTTCGTCCCGTTCTTCCTTTCGAAGATCGGCAGCGTGCTGGTCCGCAACCTTTACGGCATCGAGCTGTATCGGACTTCGCGCATCGGCCGTCGCGTCATCATCGCGCATCAGAACGGCATCGTGATCCACGAGTTCTGCACGATCGGCGACGATTGCATCATCCGTCAGGGCGTCACCATCGGAGCCGCGAGCGACGAGGAGGGAGTGACGCGCGAGAACGCGCCGGTGATCGGCAACCGCGTGCAGTTCGGCGCCGGCTCGATGATCGTCGGAAAGGTGACCATCGGGGACGATGTCCGGATCGGTCCGAATGCCGTCGTGTCAACCGACGTTCCAGCCAACTCGTCCGTGCTTGCCCCGCGATGCAAAGTCATCTCGTGGGCATGATTTCAATAGGGAGGACATGAAGATGAGCAGGATCGAAATCCTGGCGCTGATCAACAAGGTGCTGGCCGCCAACGGGCGCAGTGAAACGCGTGACGAAGACGTTGCGATCCGCGATGCAGGTTTTCGCAGTCTCGACTTTTCGGAAGTGGCGCTGCGGATCGAAGACAAGCTCGATCGAGAACTGCACTTCGAAGCGGGCTCGATGCGCCGCATCGCCACCATCAAGGATGTGATCGATTTCTTCGAGAACGCCATATCGGCTGATGTCGACTGAGGCGAAAACACTCCATTTCGTAGCGCGGCCGGACTTCGGGTTCGAAGCTCTGCAGGCCGACGCGACAGCTCGTTTCGGCCGCATCCTCCCGGAGTGGCGAGGCACGAGAGTTTTCTTCGCGTGCGGCGACGGCGTCGATGCCCTGCAGGCGGTGCTTCTGGCACGACTCGGCGACCTCGACATGGGGCTTGCGCCGGCGCGACGCTTGACGTCCGACGTTCGTGACTCGCTGGCGTCCGCCGGCTTTCGGATCTTCGACATGGCGTCAGGCGAGATGCTCGAGTCTGCTCAGCAAGGCACGAGCCTCGACGTCGTTCCCGGACGTGTGAGCATGCTGACATCCGGCACGACCGGGGCGCCGAAACTGATCGAGCACGATTGGGGAACCCTGAACACGCTTGGAGGCGAGCGCGGCTATCCACGCCGCACCTGGTTCGTGCCCTACCAGCCCGGCACCTATGCCTGGTATCAGATGATCTGCCTGTGGCTGTTCCAGGATGGGCAGGCTCTTTTCGTGCCGGACGAACACGATCTCGTCGGCGGCTTCGTCAGCAGCCTCGCTCGCGGAGTCGATGCCGTCTCGGCCACGCCAACGTTCATGCGCTACGTGCTGCTGACCACCGAGGAGCAGGAGCTTCGTCGCGCGAAGATGCAGACCTTGACGCTCGGCGGAGAGATCGTCGACCAGGCAATCCTCGATCGTCTGTCGCATCTTTGGCCCGGCTCCACGCTGCGCCACATCTACGCTTCGACCGAGGTCGGTGCAGCCATCGTCGTGCAGGACGGACGCGAAGGTTTTCCGGCAGCGCTGCTCGAGCGCGGTGACGCCGGCAGATTGCAGCTGAAGGACGGCCGCCTTCTGGTGCGCTCGAAATTCGCGTCGCGCAGCGTGTCGGGATCCGAGTGGGTCGAGACCGGCGACCTGGTGGAGGTCGTGGGAGATCGCGTTCTGTTCCGCGGTCGCGCCGGATCGGCGATGATCAACGTCGGGGGCATGAAGGCCTTTCCAGCCGAGATCGAGGCTGCACTTTTAGGTCACCCTGAGGTCCTGTGGGCGCGCGTTCGCGCACGCCGTGCGCCGCTCGTCGGCTCGCTTCCTACCGCCCAGGTGGTGCTGACGCCATCGGGCGCTGGCCTGTCCGATGCGGAGCGGCAATTGTCCGACTTCCTGCGCGCGCGCGTGCCCGATCATGCCGTGCCGAGATTCTGGGAATTCCTCGACGTCGTCCCTGCCACACCCAGCCTGAAGAGTTGAACATGTATACGACCGGCGCAGCCATTTTGGTGAGCGGGGGCTCTCGGGGTCTCGGCTTCCACATCGTCGAAGCCCTGTTGAAGAACGGCAATCGCGTCGCGAGTTTCGCGCGATCGTCGACGCCGGCCGTGGAGACGCTGGTGCGTGCTTCCGCCGGGCGTTTCGTGTTCGAAGCGCTGGATGCCACCGACAAGGATGCCACCAAGGCTTTCGTGTCCCGCGTGGCCGACGAATTCGGCGCCATCGACGGCCTGGTGAACAATGCCGCGATCGGGCAGGACGAATTGCTGGCGCATACGTCGCCGGAGCGGATCGAGCAGATCGTCGCGATCAACATCTCGGCGCCGATCCTGCTGACGCGGCTGGTGCTGAAGAAGATGTTGCTGCAGCCCGGCCGCGGCCGGATCGTCAACATCACGTCGATCTGCGGTTCGCGTGGCTATGCCGGTCTTGCGGCCTATGCCGCTTCCAAAGGTGCGCTGGAGGCGTTCACACGCGCACTGGCGCGCGAAGTCGGTCCTTCGGGCATCCGCATCAACAATGTCGCGCCAGGCTTCTTCGCCTCTGAAATGTCGTCCGTGCTGCTCCCCGAGCAACTGGAGACCATCCGCCGCCGCACACCGACGGGCCGGCTCTCCCACGAAGAGGACGTGTTCGCCGCCGTCGACCTGCTTCTGTCGGGAGCCGCTAACATGCAGGGACACACGCTGGTGGTGGACGGCGGCATCACGATCTAGAGGAAGCGTGCATGCTGAAGGCGGATCCATCCGTGGGCTGCGTCGGCGAGGGGCGGGAATTCCCGTACCGTTCCTACGATCATCGTGGCCGTGTCTTCGGCTGGGCGCCGCCGCGCGGCTGGCCGCTGCACCGTGCGGCCTTCGACATCGAGGCCAAGGCCTTCGAGGGGAGCGCTTGCGTGCGGGCCCGCTACTTCGGTCGCCTGTCGCCTTTTCTGCTGCACTGGACCAGCACGGAAGTGGCCGCCAAATTGCTGGACGTGCCGATCCTGACCTATCTCAAGGACCACGGCGCCGTGACCGCATCGCAGGATTGGCGCGGAATGGACACCCGCAGGGGCCGTGCGTCGGCGCGCATCTGGATGCGGAGCATCGATCTCGGCGAGCATTGGGCGACCATCGGCTTCATCCCCTCCGCGTCTCAAGGTTCTTCCTGGCCAACGTGGTGATGCGCGTGACGCAAGGATGAAAGATCGACCTGCCGGCTTGCATCGCCGGTCAGGAGGCAGCGCGCCGCATGGTTGAAAACGGGCCGTGAGAACCATCCGGAATTGACGCTCTGTCGCGCACCCGCAAGCGGAGCCAAGGCCAGCATGCTCATGGCGAGGCGGCTGCTCACAGTCCGGCCATTGCGCAAGATTCCGGCGTGCGAGACCGGCGGCTCCGCACGGTATCCGACTTCACGCTGGATGCGGGCAATGTAATCACGATAGTCGTCGTCGCGGCCGACGAAGCCCTGATTGGCGCGGAACTGCCCCACCTTTCGCGTATGAACCACCGTCACTTCGTCGATGACGCCATAGGCCCGCGCCGCCTCGTCGCGCGTGCGGCACCAGAGCTGGTCCACGCCCAGTTCAATGCCAAGATCGAAGATCGGCAAGGTTTTCTGAAGATGCTCGGCCGTGAAGAACGGGCACATCATTTCGATGAAATTCGTGTAGCGCAGCCGGAACATCGGGTTTTGAAGCGTGATGGCGTGGCTGAAGTAGCTGTTCCAGCTCAGGGCCGGTTGCCACAAGGCGAGACTTTCCTGGCGACCGATCTCGAAGCAGCGGTTGAGATCCTGGGCCGTGCACATGAGATCGTCGTCGAGGAGGGCGATCCGGGCATAGCGCAGCATGTCATCCGCGTGTTCGCCGAAGAATCGCCGCCAGCCGTCCACTTTCGTTCCGGGCAGAAGGTGAGCGCCCGCAGTCCCGGCCAGCAGCCCCTCGGGCAGGGGCTCGTAGGCGACGACGTGGAGGTCGAACTTCGGGACGCCGCCCTGCAGCCAGCCCGGATGAAGTGAGCGCCGCCCCGCCCGCACCACTATGGCGTTCTCGTTCATGGGTCCTGCCACGTCTCGACAAGCACGACGGCTGACGAGTCGTGATGCTACGCCGTAGCTGGAATTCATGCAATTTCGAGGGGTTGCGAGGCTTCAGGCGTGGTTACCGCAGCGGTTTCAGCGATGGCCGCGAAGCAGGGTGGGTTCGCGTAGGACGACGCGTGCGAAGAAGGGCCAGGCAAATCTTCCGTCGCGCCATGCGGTCATGACGGGGACCTGTTGCCCCGGTCTCTTGCGACGATCCGATCTTGCCGCTCGCCGTTTCAGGTCAGCGCGTTGGGGAAGCACGCGGTGGCGGTCAACTGCCGGCTGGATCCGAGCGCATCGAGGAGTTTGGGAACCAGCGACTTGAACGAATAGGTGACGGTCAGTTTCGAAAAGCCGGAAACTCCGCCGCACGATGCAGTCCTCTCGAGAGCGACATCGTTTGCCGTCAACGCGATTGCCCATGCGGCCGATTGCGCCCGGACGAAACTGGTCGTCGCGGCGGCATTGTAGACGCCCCCGGCACTGCAACCGGGCTGGATGATTCCCATGCAACGTGCGCCGGAAATGGCGGTCTGGTGCAAGGCTTCACGCGTCCACATCAAGCGCCCGTACTCGCAAATGCCGAATACGATCAGCAGCAGCGGGACGATCACGAGCGCGAATTCGACTGCGGTTGCTCCGCTCCGACACCGGCTGAAGAAAGAGATGCGGGATTTCAATTTGTGGCGACCACTGTGCTGGTCCGCAAAACTCCATCGCGGATGAGACCATAAGACGAGAAGATCGGCGCGTAGGGCATGGATGCCGTGATCGTCACGAATTTTCCCGCGATCCCTCCGGCGGAACAAGCTGCGCCGCAGGTCATCGCGCTGCCCCATGTCAGGCCGGCGCTCGAGCGTGTCGGGCAGTAACATGAATCGGCATTCGCGGGCGTGCCGCCCGTGCTCATCGCGCCGTTGTTGAGGCTTGCCGAAGGCCCGTTGTTCACGATGATGCTGGCGTCCGCCCAATTTGCGGTATGCGAATTGGCCACGATTTTCGCCATCTGCGAGGCGAGCGACGTTCCGTTCGTCGACGAGACGCTGGCAGCATTAACGATGGCGTAATTGCCTGCCGCCGAAACCGCGCTGCCCATGTTGAACCGATTGTAGAGAACCAGTCCGAAGTCGATGGTCGCGACGAGGATCAATGCCAGGATCGGCGATACGAGGGCGAACTCGAGCCCGGCGACGCCAGAGGTGCTGGCGACGAGGCGCTTCAGGCCGTTTCGTTTCGCATGGACTGGCCGTGCCATCATCAACGCTCCTATTGCACCAGAGTCACGATCGCGGAGGACGCCGCGCCGGAGAAGCAGTTGGAGGACGTGACCTTTGTGCCACCCGTCAGGGTCACCTGAGTGGCGACGATCTGCAGGCATTGGCCGGCCAGGTTGCCGATCGTGGCGCCGCCGCTCATCAAAAGCGGGCCATTGGGGAAATAGAAGGCGCCACCAAAACCCGTACCGGATGCGCCTTCGCTGATCGAAGCACCCGCCGCGCTGGACGACGTCGTCGGACCGACGAGGACGAGGTTTTTGTAGGGGCTGCTGGCGGCCGTCGGGGCGCTGAGGGTCACCTTGTCGAAGCCGCCTCCGATGCAGAAGACGAAGCCGTTGCAAGAGCCGCCGCTGATCGCCTGCGATCCGGCCATCGCCAGCGTGACATCGACGCCGCTGACGCCGACGGTGGTTCCGTTGCAGGAGACGCTCCCGCCGCCATTTGCGCCGATGGCGACGTAACCGCTGACGGCGTAAAGCCCCGAGCCGAGCATCAGGCCCGCCGCCGCATTGATGTTGCCTTTGACGTCGTGGTTGATCGCCGCGCCGATGGTCGTGCACGAGCCGCCGCCGCCGTAGAAGTGGCCCACCATCTGAAAGACGCTGTTGGCCCCCAGCGCGTCGCCGAAGACGGTCGTGGCTCCTCCTCCGATGTTGATCGCGTTGCCATCCGTCGCGGCGCCGATGTTGAAACTGTTCGTCGTCCCGCCGCCGAGCGTGAGTGTCGATCCGCCATTGTTGTAAATGCCGGACGATAGGGTGAAATCGCTCGGGCCCGCGAAGTTCATCGCGGTTCCTGTATTGCAGATGCTGTAGGCCGCCGATGCGCCTCCGCAATTCGTCGTGTCGCGCCCCACGTTGAAGATCCCGGCTCCGAACGATGTCGTGCTGCCGCCGCCGCTGCGGATGCCTTTCGCGACGTTGAACCTGCCGGGGCCAAAGGCGAGCGTCGCACCGCTGTTGATGATCGATCCGCTGAACCGATAGGTCGTCGACGCGGAAGCCGCGAGATTGAAATCGACGTTGATGCCGCCCGCGAGACTCAAGGACCCGAAGGCGTAAGTTCCGCCGGAAGGGCAGGCCATGGTCCATTTGCTGCTGTTGAACGTCGCGGTGCAGCCGGCCGCCTGCGCCTGCGATTTCGTCGCCGCCTGGTCCCATCCAAAGACGATGTCGCCGCCACCCGTGACGGTCGGCGCCGACGGACCCGTCAACGACAGGTTCGCCCGGGCACGGGCCGAAGCCGAGACAACGCCGGCATTGGCGGCGAGCGGATCAGGCGTGGCTTTCTTGCTGATCGATCCGCTGATGCCGGAGCAGCCCTGTGACGGCGGGGAGCTGTTGTAGGTGATGCCTTTGGCGGTGATCGACGTGCCGCACGGAACGCTCACGGAGGCGTTCGACGCGACCGTGCAGGTCTTCGCCGTGATGGTCGTTCCGCCGCTCAACGACACACCGGCTCCGGATGCGCTCAGGGCGAGAATGCAAGCCGACGGAGAAGCCGAGACTTCCGCATAGGCTGTGGCCGCCACGGGCAAGTCTTGGCCGAACTTGAGCACGGGAGCGAGCAGCATCACGTGGCTCGTGGCGATCGTGACTTTGACGGCCTGGTTGGTCGGCGTTCGCGGGGACACCGTCAGGACGGCGGTGACGTCATCGGGCGAGATGCCGTTCAGCGCAGCGACGTTTTTGGCCACCGCGAGCATCGTGGCGGCCTGGCTCGTGGAGGAATACGCCAGCCCCGCCGCGTAAGCCGCATGATCGGCGACACGCTGATTTTCGGTTTTGACGAGCAGCCCGTGTCCGAATTCGCCGACGATCGCGACAAAGCCGACGAGCGCCGGCAATGCCAGGGCGGCAAAGATGGCGACCGTTCCTTCAGTGCGGTGAAGGAAGGTTTCTGGCTTCAATTGCATAGCGATCTCAGATACATGGCGGCCGACCCTAAGGCCGACAGCTTAAGAGGACGTGCAGAGATCGCTTGGAATATGCTTGTTTTGATTGCAATCGTTCGTCTCCACCGCACAGCATGTACGATGTGAGCGCAGTCGCTTCCGACGTGGAGATGAAAGCGAAGATCGGGGCGCTTTTCGAACCTATCTGTGTGCAGACAGAGCCGATCGCGCAGCGAATGCTTGAGTGAGGAAGCGATTGATGCGTGGGCAGCAGGAGCCCGTATGCCGCGCAACATCGTTGACGGAATTCAATGGGCCACCCGCACGGATCGCGGACATGCGATTATCCATACGCGCTCAAGTCGAGCTTCCCGGATGATGGAAGCTGACGCCCACCTCCGTTTCGCTACTCCAGAAACGTCGTCAAAAGCTCAGATTGCTGGCTTTAATTGCTCAGCTAGCTGGTCTCATACCAGGATTTTTATCATAGAAGGAAGTTAGGTCTAGGATCGCTCGCCGGTAGGAGCGAGCGTCGTCCGCCGGTACTTCAAAGTCTACGTCTCCGCCGATGGTGTCTGTGAGCAGCCCCAACGGGAATTTATCCGTGGCTACCAAGTCGACGTAAAGCCCATAGTCAAGTTTATATACAACAAATCGCTCGCCGGGGCGGTGCGCTGCAGACCGGCTGCGGTTCAAAATGTGAAGCGCGCGCCGGTCGAACAGACGGTCGATTATTTCGTCGTTCGTGCCAACAGGTAGCAAAAATGCGCGCGTGCGGCGCCCTCCGATCACCTGATCTCGGATCCAATCTAGAAGAATTCGATCTGTCTGGATTCGACTGAATGGCTGTGTATTTTTCCGTCTGGAAAAACGCATGTGCTGCAGCGCGAATTGTCGGCATTGAAATCGAGTTCGTACTCGCCTTTTGAGCGGCCAAAGCGAGAATATGCATCGCGTCGCGAGGAACACCCGCAGTAGCCCTGACGAACTCGGTAAAGACATTCTCCTGCGTAAATGCGGCCGCCACAATATCAACGGGGCTGGTTACGGTTATTCCTATCTCAGTACTAACTGAAATAGCATGGTTGCTGATGAAGTTGCGAAAAAACTCTTTAGCACGGGTCTCATCATTATCAATAACCAAATAATCGTCCAAGTTGATCGCTGCGCTGATGTCGGCGCCGAGCTCAAACCCAATGTAACTCGCGTCAGGTCGATCCAGTTTGAAATTAGATCGATGTTCGATAGCGGCGATCTTAACAGTGATATTAGGAATGCTGAATGTCGCCCTGCGAAGCAAATCCGCAAGGTAAGGCTGTATTTCGAAAGGTATAGTTGTCCATTCGTCGAGCAAGATCCAGAGGCGCTTTTGGCCGACAAAAGCGGCGAGTTTTCGGATGCATCTAGTAAAGAATGTAAAGTCTATCCAGGTTTCCTCAGTCCCGCTATCCTTTTGGCGCGATGAGTCCTCTTTCTGTATACTAATATCATTTTTAAAAGAAAGTTCGCCAGATACCTGCGATGCCACTTTTAGTGCGGCCGCCGCAGTGGACTTATTTGTTCCGGTGATCTTGTTACCGTGTTCTTGCTCTGTGGATCCAATGACTCGCGTTTCGGTGAAGCCGTCCACAAACGCGTCTAATACAGCAGATGCTTCTACGAGATCCCATCCATTTTTTGGATTGGTAAAAATTTCTAGCAACTCATGGTGGATCGCGCTGCAGACATCGACGAGCAGACGTGCGGCTCTTTCGCTGACCGGTATCGTAGTATCATTATAGATGGAGCCATTAGAGCCAATGTTCTGAGCATCTATATAGATTGCGAGGTCACCCGCCGCGTTTTTGATGCTTTGAAAGTAACGGAGCGCGTGGGTCTTTCCCGTGCCTCGTCGGCCGTACATAATCTGATTGTTCCGCGAGTCGAGCAAATCCATTAGCGGGCCAACTGAAACAAACGTCTCGGCGACTTGCTTGGCCGTGATCCGCTCGGCTCGATCTGAAAATCTCATGAAACAGCGATTGACCGTCTGCGCGTCCATCGGGCGTGGCCTTTTTTCGTGTCAAACCGACCAAAAAATGCGGCGGCATTTCTGGTGAAGAAATCTAGCCCAGCTTGTTCATGCCGGGAACAAAGTCAGCAAATCTTTCACGAGGTTTTCCATGCGCTCGTCACAAATGGCCGTTTTTTCAAGGAATCTATCGGTGACTGGCGGAGACGGTGGGATTCGAACCCACGATAGGGTTTCCCCTATAACGATTTAGCAAACCGTCGCCTTCAGCCTCTCGGCCACGTCTCCGTGTCGGCCTGACGGCCGGACGGCGTTGATATGCCCGAGCAGGCGAGTCTTGGCAAGGGAGTCTTGGCAAGAGATTGCCTTGGCCAGAGTGTCTTGGCGAGGCGACCGGGCAGGGGCGTCTGGTCCCGCGTCCGGGCCGGCGTGCCGCATGGACAGCTTGGACGCAGCAGATCGCTTTGCTATGGTCTGCTGATTCTGTTCAGGCAGTCGCACATTTTCGCGTCGGTCGATTTCTTCCATTCGGTTACGCCACAAGTCTTTTCATGCCGCTGACCAAACGCACCATGTCGTGGAATCCTGCGCCGGCCGTCCTCGGCGGTCTGTGGTTGCTCGCCTGTGTCTTCTGGGTCGAGAGTTTCGAGCGGACCATTGCGCAAGACGCGCAAGCCATCCTGGCCACGGCCTCGGACGCCGTTGACGGGGCGGCCGTGACGGTCGCGGGGCGCGACATCCATCTTTCGGGAATCCAGTTCACGCAGAGTGCAGGGGACCGGCTGATCAACGATCTGTCGCACGTCCGGGGCGTCGCCATCGTGATTTCGAAGCTTCAGCCCCTGGCTCCACCCGCGGGGGCGCTGACGTTCTCGGCCGTTTCGAGTGGCGCCGGAATGATCCTCTCGGGCCATGTTCCCGATCCGGCCATCCGGGCTGAGTTGGTGCAGGCGGCGCGCGCCGCCTGCGACGGGCAGGTGGTGGACGAAATGGTCTACGCGGCCGGCGCTCAGCCGACCTTCCGGGCCGCGGCGCTTTATGGCATCGCCCAGGCGGCGCGGCTGGACGGCGGCCGCCACATGCTGATGAACATGGTCTATTCGCTCTCGGGGCGGGCCGACGAGGCCTCTGCCTACGAGGATGTCGTCGCAGCCATGAAGATGGCGCCAACCGGGATCGCGCCGGCCAATATCGCCATCGAGCCGCCTGAACCGGGCGGGCCGGCCTGGAACGTGAAGCGCGTCGGCGGGCGACTCGAGATGAGCGGCTGGCTTGCGGCCGACGGCGAAAGGGTCGGCCTCGTGGCGGCCGCGCGGGCGAAATTCACGGGGCAGGTGGAGGATCGGCTTCGCTCCTCGCGGTCCTCCGCGGCACGCGAAGGTGTGCAACTGATCCGAGCGGCCCTCGAGGTGCTTGAAGCCTTCGTGGACGGTGAAGTCGACATGCGCCGCGGCATCTTTTCGGTCACGGGCGTCTTGCCTGCTGGTGCGGCCGTAAACGAGGCGAGGATGGCGGCAGAGACGCACGTGCCTTCGCCCTGGCGTCTCGGCTCGTTTTCCGCCACCGAAACAGAGGTGCGGCCGTATCGGTTTCAAGCCGACAAAAGCGCTTCGGCATTTCGGTTGAGTGGCTTCGTGCCGGAGTCCGGCCAGCGCGAGGTCTTGGTCGCACGATTGAAGCGTCTCGCTCCGCATCTGGACGTGCTCGACGAGACGCGCCCGGGAAAGGGGGCGCCAGCCGGGTTCAACGAGGCGATGGGAAGGCTGCTCGCAGGACTTGCGCGGCTTTCGGAGGGACGAGCCGTCATCGAGGATCAGGTCGCGTCCCTGCGTGGCGAGGCTCAGCATGCCAAGGCCGCTTCGGCGGTGGTTCGAGATCTCCAGTCCAGCCTGCCGGACGGATTCCGGTTCGACGCGACCGTTTCGACGCCCGACGCTCTCTTGCCGCTCAATCAGCCAGAGTGCGAGTCGGAGGTGCAAGCCAGACTTCGCCACGGGCCGCTGCTCTTTTCCAGCGGCAAGGCCGAGCTCGACGGGGATTCGCTGTCGCTTCTGGATGGTCTCGTGGCCGCCTTGCTGAGATGCCGCGACGCTGAAGTGCGGATCGGCGGACATACGGACGAGTCCGGGGCTGCGGATGCCAATCTCGAACTCTCCCGCCGCCGCGCCGAGGCCGTCCTGGAGCATTTTCGCAGCCAGGGCGTGCTGATGGCGCAGATGAGCGCCGAGGGGTTCGGGGCCACCCGGCCGCTGGCGTCCAACGAGACGGAGGCGGGACGTGCACTCAATCGCCGTATCGACATCCATGTGAGCCCCCGCCCATGATTCAGGTTCTGTCGTTCTATTGGGTGTTTGCGGCTCTGGCTCTCGCCATTGGCGTGATCCGCGCCGTCTGGATCAACGCGCCATTGGCGTTTCACCCGTTGCAGGCCATGCGTCATCGCACCTATCCGGTCCTGATGGTTCTGGCTGCGATGGCCTCGACATTTTCCATCGTGGGCGGCCGTCCGGCGCTGTGGCTCGAACTCGGCTTGATGGTGAGTGGCTCGTATATCGTCGGGTGCTATCTGGGATTTGCCGTTTCTCAGGTGGCCGGACGGCGTTTCGCTTTCGTGGAACGCTCGCCTGTCGCGGACTTTTCGAAACAGCAGGGATCTATCCAAGAGCAGGGAGGCGACGAACTCTCGGGCCTCGAGACGATGGATGACGCGACGCGCAATCGTTTGCGGTTGCTCGGTATCAGCCGTCTCGACCAGATCGTGCGATGGAGCGAAGGCCAGGCACGCTGGATCGACGCGGAATTTGCGGATCTCGGCGACGGCATCAGCCGCCGCTGGATGGCGGAAGCCTTTGAACGGATGGCGCCGGAGCAGACGCCCTCGAAGATCGTCCGCGAGGTGGCCTGACTCAGCGCCGGTCTTCGTCGACAGCCGCGATGAACCGGCAAATGCGCGCGATGCTGGGCTCGTCCAGCAGCAGCGGCGCATGTCCTTGGCCAGGCACCACCAGGCTCTCGGCCCCGGGATGGCGCACGAGCATTTCGTCGAGCGTCGCCTGAGACAGCAGATCCGAGTTTTCGCCGCGAATGACCAGCAGCGGAAGGTGCTTCAGCCCATCGAACTGCGGCCAGAGTTTCGGCAGCGGAGCCTCGAGGTCGAAGGCGTCGAGAGAGCGCATCAGCATGGGGTCGTAACGCGTGCTGAACTTGCCGTCCTTCTCTTCGAAGGTCAGGCGCGCATAGGCTTCCCAATCCTCGTCCTTCAGCCCGGTGAATTGCGCGCCCGCGATCTTCTTGAAGAGATCGATGGCGTCTTGCCAGGAATTCGGCGTGGGCAGTTTGCCGACATAGCCACGGATCCGCGCGATGCCCTGCGTCTCGATGATGGGGCCGATGTCGTTCATCACGACGGCGCGCAGCATGGCCGGCCGGGTCGCGCCGAGAACCATCGTGTGCAACCCGCCGCGCGACGTTCCGACGAAAATCGCTTTCTCGATGCCGGTGGCGGCCAGCATGGTGAGGATGTCGGCGCTTTCGACGAAGATGTCGTAATTCTTCCAGTTCGGATCCCGGTCCGACAAGCCGCGGCCGCGATAGTCGATGGAGACGACGCGGCGCGGACCACCACCGCGACCGCTCGCGATCGCGGTGGCGAGCAGGTCGAAGTCCGCAGCCGTGCGCGCGAGACCGGGCAGGCAGACCACCGGCGTCAGTGCGCCGGTGCGCGGGCCGAAGTCGCGCAGATGAAGCTTCAATCCATCGGCGGCGGAATAGAAGCGTGATTGGTAGGCGGGTGTCGTGGCGCTGTTCATGCGCGCGACTCTAGCGTGAGGCGACGCCGCGCGTCCATGCCGACGAAAAACTCAGAGCCGTTCGCGTGCGCCGCGCAGATCCGCCTCGATCGCGAAGGCCTTCGTTTCGCCGAAGCGGATCTTGTACATTTCCAGGTTCTCGATCACGCGCTGGACGTAATTGCGTGTCTCGGTGAAGGGAATGCGCTCGACCCAGTCGATCGGATCGACGTCCGGATCGCGCGGGTCGCCATAGGCTTCGATCCACTCCTTCACGCGTCGCGGGCCGGCATTGTAGGCCACGAAGGTCAGGATGTAGGAGCCGCGATATTGCGCCAGAAGATGGCCGAGATGCGCCGCGCCGAGCTGCGCGTTGAAGGCGGGATCCTCGGTCAGGCGGCTTTTGTCGAATTCGACGCCCATCTGTTTGGCGGTCATGCGCGCCGTCGAATCGATCATCTGCATCAGGCCTTTGGCGCCTGCGTGCGAGACCACCTTGGGGGCGAAGGCGCTTTCCTGCCGCGCAATGGAATAGACCACCGGCAGGGCCGCGGAGCCGCCGAAGGGCTCGAATGCCGGAATGCCGAACGTCGGAAATGCCGTCTCGTCGACCGTATGGCCGCGCTGGGTCGCCAGCTTGCCGATGACCAGCGTGGCGCGCGCATCGCCACTGCGCGCCACCACGTCGGCGAGAGCCGCCATCTGGGCCTCGTCGTCGAGCGCGCGCGTCGTCTCCACCGCGAGCGTCTGGGCGAGATCCTTCTGGTCGAGCGCCTGCAAAAGTTCGACGACGCGGATCGCGGCCGTGCGTTCGTCGCCTCGGGCGATCTTCGCGGGTCGCCGCAATTCAGCGGGGCTCGCCCGCAGGTGCGCCGCGGCCAGCTGGCCGTAATAGGCGATCGGGTGTTCGGCCGCGACGCGATAGGCTTTCTCAGCCGCGTCCTTGTCGCCGCGCGCTTCTTCCGCGCGCGCCACCCAGTAGGCGGTGCGGGCGCGCGAGATCGGCGTCTGGGCGAATTGCGCGGCCTTGCGGAAGTGCGGCAGGGCGCGCTCCGCATCCTTGATGAAGCGCAACGCGATCCAGCCGGCATGGAATTCGGCCTCGATGGCGGCCTCGCCCTCTTTGGCGGAATGGCCGGACGCCACCGCATAAGCGTCGTCGTGGCGCTTGGCGTCGAGCAGCTTGCGGGCCAGCAGCCGGCGTTCCGTCCACCACGAGTCTGCGTCGACCAGCAGCGCTGGATCTCGCGGGGCCTCCGCCATCGCCTTTACGGCTTCGTCGAGCTTGTTGGCGCGACGCAGAAGCTGGAGATCGGCCAGAAGATAGAGCGGATCCTTCTGCAGCGCGGCCGGAACCGCCTTCATGAGCTTGTCGGACGCGGCCTCACGGTCGACGGCCATCCGGGCTCTCACCAACGCGGTCATTCCATCGTCGACCAGCGCCGCGGCTCGGAGCGCCGCAGCGCTCTTGCGGTCATGCGCGAGGCGGGCGGCGCGGAACCTGTGGTCGTCCCTGGTGAGGATCTCGCCGAACTCGCGCAAGATCTGGCCTTCGAGCCAGGTGGTCATGTCGTCGTTGCGCCAGACGTCGACGACGAGCTTCTTGGCCGGCCGAATCTCGCCCGCGGCAATCCGGGCGCGGGCGAGCGCAATTTTGCCCGAGAGGGTCTGGGGCTCGCGATCGGCGAACCAGGCGCGCGTGAGGGCTGGGCGGGCCTTGTCGGCGTAGAGCATCAGTTCCAGCCGTCGCTCCAGCGAAGCGCGGGCCGGCCAGTCGGGCTGGTCTTTCATGAAGGCCGAAACCCGCTGGAAGCCAGCGTCCTTGCCGAGCGTCTGGATCGCCACCCATTCGGCGGCCGTGCGGGCCAGCGGCTCCTTGATGCGGCTGGCTTCGGCGTCGCCCTTGGCAGCGTCATTGCTGCGATAGGCCGCGATGGCCTCGCGCAGACCGTCGATCTCGAGGTTGACGGGCGGCGCATCGCGCAGCACCGGGTTGCCGCCTGGCGCTGCCGGGACATCCGGCGCATAGGCCACGACGTCGCCGCGTTCACGGGGAGGCGTGCCGCCCTGCGGCGGATGGGTGACTTCGGCGATGGCCGCCAGGGGATTGTCTGGCGCGCGTGCTGCCTTCGGCTCAGGCTTGGACAGGTCGAGCACCGGCTTGGGGACTGCGGCCACCTCGGTCCGGGCGGGCGGGGGCGCAGGCTGGGCGGCACTCGAGGGATCGGCCGGAGTGGCGTTCGAGGCGGCGTCCGGCGCCGTCGGGCGCTCGGTGGGAACGAAGAAAAATGCCAGAAGCCCCAGCGCGCCGAGGCCTGCGACGGTGCGGAGGGCATTGTTGGGCAATGTCATCCAGTTCCTTGTTCTGCTGGAGCGGCGGGCCTCGCAGAAACCCTGCGCCGCCATCGTTACCGAATGGTAAAGGGGGCGTCGGGCGCCCGCCCGTGGCTTTGGTGGCTCCGCGGCGCGCATTTCCGCAGCGGCGCGTCGGGATCTGCGGCTTTCGCCGATCAGACCGTGCGAGGCTCTTTTCTCGCCAGCCCCCAGAGGCTATCTACGAGGCTGACTGACAGAAGGCCCGTGAATTGCGGCGTCGATTTGGCGGTTTTCCATTCGGGGACTTCATGACCATGCCGCAGGCTACCCAATTCCAGGGTTCGATGACCGCACTCGTGACGCCGTTCCGGGACGGCGCGGTGGACGAGGAGGCGTTCCGCGCGCTGGTCTCCTGGCAGATCGAGGAAGGCACGAAAGCGCTGGTGCCCTGCGGCACGACGGGCGAAAGCCCGACGCTGTCTCATGCCGAGCACCGCAAGGTGGTGGAGATCTGCATTGCCGAGACGAAGGGCCGCGTGCCGGTGATCGCCGGCGCGGGCTCGAACAATACGGCGGAAGCCATCGATCTGGCCCGCCACGCCGAGAAGGCCGGGGCCGATGCGGTGCTCGTGGTCACGCCTTATTACAACAAGCCGACCCAGGACGGCATGTATGCGCATTTCAAGGCCGTGAACGATGCGATCGGAATTCCGATCTTCATCTACAACATTCCGCCGCGCTCGGTCGTCGACATGTCGGTGGACACCATGGCGCGCCTGTTCGAATTGAAGAACATCGCGGGCGTGAAGGATGCGACCGGCAATCTGGCGCGCGTGTCGCAGCAGCGTCATGCCATGGGAGCGGATTTCATCCAGCTCTCGGGCGAGGACATGACCGCCGTGGCCTTCAATGCGGCGGGCGGGCAGGGCTGCATCTCGGTCGTGTCGAACGTCGCCCCGAGGCTTTGCGCTCAGATGCAGGAAGCGACGCTGCAGAGCAACTATCGGGAGGCCTTGGCGGTTCAGGACAGCCTGGTGCCGCTGCATGACGCCGTGTTCAAGGAGCCGGGCGTGTCCGGCGCCAAGTACGGGCTGTCGCTTTTGGGCCGTGTGTCGACCGAGGTTCGGTTGCCGCTGCTGCCGGTCGGCCCGGCCACGCAATCGGCCATTCGCGCCGCGATGATCCATGCGGACCTGATCCGCGCCTGACACGGGTGGCTCACGCCGCCCCGGAGATTGACAGTGGCGCCCAAGACGAAGCCTGAGTTCAAGATCGCTGCCGACAACCGCAGGGCGCGTTACGATTTCGAGATCGGCGATACGCTGGAGGCCGGGATCATGTTGACCGGCACGGAGGTGAAAGCGCTTCGCGCCGGCAAGGCGACGATCGCCGAGAGCTACGCCTCGGTCGACCGCAAGGGCGAACTCTATCTCTACAACGCCAACATCCCGGAATATCTGCAGGCGAACCAGTTCAACCACGAGCCGCGTCGTCCGCGAAAGCTGCTGGTGAAGACCAAGGAAGTGGTGAAGCTCGCCCAGGGGGTCGAACGTCAGGGCATGACGATCGTGCCGCTGAAGATCTACTTCAACGCCAAGGGGCGGGCCAAGATCGAGATCGCGCTGGGTCGCGGCAAGAAACTGCACGACAAGCGCGAAACCGAAAAGGCGCGCGACTGGAACCGCGAGAAGAGCCGGCTGATGCGCGACAAGGGCTGAGCCGGCAGCCTCGGGCTTTGGCCCGTCGCCTGCGTCAGTCCGGTTGCCCGAGGCCCTGTCGAACGGTTGCGAAGACCGTACGAAACATTTCAGTCGTCAAGACGCCGGTGTTCGTGTTGTAGCGCGAGCAATGATAGCTGTCGTAGAGCCGCGGGCCCCCGGGCAGCCGATGCTGCGCGCCATGGGCGAATGGAAAGGCGGCGAGACGCTGGCTCGCTGCCCGGAGCACGCTCTCATGCGCGATGCGGCCGAGGGCCACCACGGCTTCGAGCTTTGGCATGGCCGCGATGCTGGATGTGAGAAACGTCCGGCAGTTCGTCATTTCAGCCGGCGTCGGTTTGTTCTGGGGCGGCACGCACCGCACCGCATTGGTGATGCGGCAGTCGACCAGGGTCAGTCCATCGTCCGGCCGCTCGTCGTAGACGCCCGTGGCGAAGCCAAAATCGATGAGGGTCTCGTAAAGCAGGTCGCCCGCCCAGTCGCCCGTGAACGGCCGACCGGTGCAGTTTGCGCCGCGCAGTCCGGGGGCGAGGCCAACGATCAGCAGGCGCGCTTCTTCAGGGCCGAAGGATGGAACGGGGGCGTTGTGCCAATCGGGATGGGCGGCCCTCGCCTCGTGCCGAAAGGCAACCAGGCGGGGGCATAGCGGGCAATCACGATCGGGCTCAGGGCTCGGCAGGACAGGTTCGGGCATCCCGCCAGACTAGTCGATTCGGGCGCCGTTGGCGCTCAGGTGTCCACAACCTCGTCCCCCGGTGCGCCGGCCGGGGCCGCCGGACGGCGTTCCTGGAAGCGCTGCAAACGCTCGGCGCGCTCGCCGGGGTCGCGGCCGATCTTGTTGACCAGATGGATGAGATCGACGAATTCGTCAGCCTGGCGGCGCAACTCGTCGGCCACCATCGGGGGCTGCGTGGTGATCGTCGAGACGACCGAGACGCGGACGCCGCGACGCTGGACGGCCTCGACAAGCGAGCGGAAATCGCCGTCGCCCGAGAACAGAACCATGTGGTCGATCGTGCCGGCCATTTCCATGGCGTCGACCGCGAGCTCGATGTCCATGTTGCCCTTGACCTTGCGGCGACCCATCGAATCCACGAACTCCTTCGTGGGCTTGGTGACCACGGCATAGCCGTTGTAGTCGAGCCAGTCGATCAGGGGGCGGATGGACGAGTATTCCTGGTCTTCGATCAGCGCGGTGTAGTAAAATGCGCGGATCAGGCGGCCCTTTGACTGAAATTCCTTCAGCAACCGCTTGTAATCGATGTCAAAACCTAAAGATTTTGCTGTCGCGTAGAGGTTCGCGCCATCGATGAATAATGCGATTCGTTCTTGGGACATGACTGAAATCTCATCTGTGTCAGTAAGGTGGGGCCGTTACGCAATGCCGCTACATCCTGTCCGCACAATCTGCGGTAGAGCCGTTCGATTGATTGCACAGAGGCTGCTCGATTGAATGCTGCGAGTTTCCTTTACTCGCCGCTCACCGCTTGCTGGCGCACATTCGATCCCACGGCCGCTGAATGTCAAGCGAGTGTGATAGAATTTCGCCTTCAGATACATCGTCTTGGCTTTTTCTTAGCTGTTGCGAAGCTATTTCCGACGTGAAAGCTGAACAAACCTTTAACGTGTCTCGGTCAATCCGAAGGCGTTGCGGCACGAGGCGACGAATCGTCCGCCTGGAAATCCTCGCCACCCAGCGGTCGAGGGCCCTCCCGGCTTTCCTTGCCTCTCCGGACCCTTTGGTGTAGGACCGCGACAATCCGTTCACGCATCCTCAAGTCAGGGAACGTCGCCACATGGCACGCGTCACCGTCGAAGACTGTATCGACAAGGTCGAGAATCGTTTCGAACTCGTTCTGGTCGCCAGCCACCGCGCCCGCATGATCTCCTCGGGCCAGCAGATCACCATCGATCGCGACAACGACAAGAACCCCGTCGTCGCCCTGCGCGAGATCGCCGATGCCACGCAGGCTCCGGAAGATCTCAAGGAAGACCTGATTCATTCGCTTCAGAAGCACGTCGAAGTGGACGAGCCCGAGGCGGAAGTCGTTCCGGCGCTCACCACGTCTTCCGACCTTTCGGGCGGGGACAACGGCGAGGTCCAGTTCGACCGCATGACGGAAGAGGACCTCCTGCGCGGCCTCGAGGGCCTCGTGCCGCCGGCCGAGACGGACGACGACGCCGAGTAAGTTCGGCTTCGAACCTGCGACCGTCGACAAGTGGTTATTGTGGCCTCCGCGGGCTTGTCACCCGTGGCTGCCCGGCGGATAGTGTTCGCCATTGGAGGCGCGCCGCGCCGATCCGTCTGCGGGACTTTTTTCAGCGATGATGCGGCAGTATGAACTCGTCGACCGCGTGCGGAAATACAATCCGCAGGCGAACGAGGAACTGCTCAACCGTGCCTATGTCTATGCGATGAAGGCGCATGGCGCGCAGAAACGCGCCTCGGGCGACCCGTATTTCACGCATCCGCTCGAAGTCGCAGCCATCCTGACGGACCTCAAGCTCGACGACGCCACCATCGTGGCGGCGGTGCTGCACGACACGATCGAGGATACGGCCTCCACCCGCGAGGAGATCGACCAGATCTTCGGGCGCGAAATCGGCGCGCTGGTCGAGGGCCTGACCAAGCTGAAGAAGCTCGACCTCGTCTCGAAGCGCGCCGAACAGGCCGAGAATTTCCGCAAGCTGTTGCTCGCCATTGCGGACGACGTGCGCGTTCTCGTCGTCAAGCTGGCCGATCGCCTGCACAACATGCGCACGCTGCATTTCGTGCCACCCGAGAAACGGGCGCGCATTGCCGAGGAAACGCTCGACATCTATGCGCCGCTGGCCGGCCGCATGGGCATGCAGCACATGCGCGACGAGCTCGAAAATCTGGCGTTCCGCAACCTGATGCCGGAGGCCTGCGCGATGATCGAGGCGCGGCTGTCGGATCTCCGGCTCAAGAACGGCGCGATCATCCACAAAATCGAAGAGGAGCTTGCCGGGGCGCTGAGCGCGCGCGGGATCGTGGCCGACGTCAAGGGCCGCGAGAAGACGCCCTATTCAGTGTGGAAAAAGATGGAGCGCAAGTCGATCGCGTTCGAGCAATTGTCGGACATTTTCGGGTTCCGGCTGATCGTCGGCACGGTCGAGGATTGCTATCGCGTCGTCGGCATCATCCATACGAAATGGCCGTTCGTGCCGGGGCGCTTCAAGGATTACATCTCGACGCCGAAGCAGAACGATTATCGCTCCCTGCATACGACCGTGGTCGGACCGGGCCGCCAGCGCGTCGAACTTCAGGTGCGCACGGCCGACATGCACGACATTGCCGAGAACGGCATCGCGGCGCATGCGCTCTACAAGGACGGGCGAGCCAACGATACCGACGTGCTGTCGCGCGAGAGCCGCGCCTATCGCTGGCTGCGCCGCACGATCGAGCTTCTGGCCGAAGGCGATTCTCCCGAAGAATTTCTCGAGCATACCAAGCTCGAATTGTTCCACGACCAGGTGTTCTGCTTCACGCCCAAGGGCCGGCTGATCGCGCTCCCACGCGGCGCCACCCCGATCGATTTCGCCTATGCGGTGCATACCGACGTCGGCAACAACGCGGTGGGAGCCAAGATCAACGGACGCATCGCGCCGCTGCTGTCGGAGTTGCAGAACGGCGACGAGGTGGAGGTGGCCTGCGCAGAAGGCCAGGTGCCGCCGGCGGCCTGGGAGGCGCTCGTCGTCACCGGCAAGGCGCGCTCCTCGATCCGTCGCGCGACGCGCGATGCGGTCCGCGCACAATATGCCGGCCTCGGACGGCAGATCGTCACGCGCGCGTTCGAGCGTGCGGGCAAGCCCTATACGGACGAGAAGCTGAAAGGCGCGCTGCCGCGGCTCGCCCGCGCGAGCATCGACGACGTGCTGGCGGCCGTGGGTCGCGGCGAGATGTTTTCCGGCGACGTCGTCAAGGCTGTCTATCCGGATTTCAAGGATGAACGAAAGGCGGGAGCCAGCGCCAACAAGGCCGAGGCCGGGTGGTTCGGGCTGAAGAAGGCCGCCAGCCTCGTCTTCAAGGTGCCGGGCGCGGCGGCTCCGGATGCGGCGCATTCGATTCCGATCCGCGGCATTGGCGGCGACCTGCCGGTCAGCTTCGCGCCGAACGGCGGCGCGGTGCCGGGTGATCGCATCGTCGGCATTCTGACGCCCGGCGAGGGGATCACGATTTACCCGATCCAGTCGCCGGCCCTGACGGCGTTCGATGACCAGCCCGAGCGCTGGCTCGACGTCCGCTGGGACATTGACGACGACCGCAAGGATTTTTTCCCGGCGCAGATCATCGTGACGGCGATCAACGAACCCGGCACGCTCGGCATGATCGCGTCGGTGATCGGCGATGCGGGCGCGAACATCGACCACATCGAGTTCGTCTCGCGCTCACCCGATTTTCGCGACATCGTGCTCGACCTTCAGGTGCTCGATTTGAAACACCTGAATGCGATCATTTCGGAGCTGAAGGCGAAGCCGGTCGTGTCGAAGGTCGAGCGGGTGAACGGGTAGGGCCTCCGACTCCCCCGAGGGGGAGGGAGGTTGCCCGCACTTGCTTCCAGCTCAGGCCGTGAGCTCTCCAGCCTCCATCATGCGCTTCTCCTTGGCGTAGCGGACCAGCGCCAGGAAGCGGTAGATGCCGTGCACGAACTTGCCGTACGGCATGGTGATGAACAGGCCGAACACGACGCCGAGATGGACCGCGAGCAGAATGCCCATCGCGGGCGTCGCACGCAGGACCAGCAGCAGCAGGCCCGTCAGGCTCGTCAGGAACAGCATGGCCAGGAAGGCCACGTCCATGCCGTAGCGCTGCTTGTCCATCACGGCCGGATCGCGCCGGAACTTCGCCGCCAGCAAGCCGACCGGGCCGATCAGCAGGCCGATTCCACCGAGCGTGCCAAGCACCACGGGCAGGTCGTACCAGGGGTAGGGCGCTTCCATGCCGAGCAGATAATGGTAGAGCGTCGCCGTGGAGGTCGCGGCGAAGCACAGCATGAAGCCGTAGAAGGTGAAGTGATGGTACATGCGCCGGTTGTCGTTCGGGCGCTCGTCCTCGTTCATGCAGCCGACGCCGCCACCATCGAGATAGCGCAGCGTCGAGGCGTCCTTCATGGCCTGCCAGATCGACGCGCCCTCGGTGAGGGTCGAGGCCGGCTCGCCGATGTCCTTCCAGAACATGCGGACGCCCATCGACATGGCGACGATGGCGTAGAGGAAGGCGCCGCCGAAGATCAGCACCATCGTGTTGTGCGGCATGACGCGGTAGAACGCGCCCGGTCCGGTCTGCGCCGTGTAGAGCACGCTCGGGTCAGACCAGGCGATGAAGCCTGCGAGGAAGACCGTGACGCTCAGCACCGCCACCAGCGTGATGGCGAGGCCGTTGCGCGCGAACATGCCTGCAAAGGCGCGTGGCCAGGCATATTGCGCATAGGATTCGGCGCGCGCCTGGCCCAGCACCAGCGGCACGTTGACGTTGAACTCGTGCGGCGGCGAGAACTGGCAGTCGCTGTAGCAGGCGCCGCAGCTGTGGCAGAGATTGGCGAGATAGTTCAGGTCGCCATCGGCGAAGTCGCGACGCATTTCCATGGCCGGGAAGACGGCGCACAGCCCTTCGCAATAGCGGCAGGAGTTGCAGACCGTCATCAGGCGATCGGCTTCCGCGAGTGTGTCAGTTGCGTGCATTGGCTGCTGCCTCCCGTCCTGCGATGCGCCCGAAGACGCTGCCGATCGTCATGCCGATGCCGGCGGCATAGCCGCGGCCCAGCACGTTGCCGGCCATGATTTCTCCTGCGGCGAACATGTTCGCCGAGCCTTTTCCATCCGCCATCATCATGCGCGACTCGTGGTTCACCCGAACGCCCAGATAGGTGAAGGTGATGCCCGGCCGAACCGGATAGGCATAGAAGGGAGCCTGTTCGATGCGCCGCGCCCAGTGCGACTTCGGCGGGGTCAGGCCCTCGGTGCGGCAATCGTCGAGCTGCGTGTGGTCGAAGGTTCCGGGCACGACATGGGCGTTGAACTCCGAGACGGTCTTTTCGAGCGCCGCGACGTCAAGTTCGAGCTTCTGCGCCAGTTCGCCGATCGTCTCCGCCTTGATGGGCGGGAAACAGGACGGCATGAACAATTCGAGCGAGCGTGCGTCGAAGATGATGTAGCCGATCTGGTCGGGCTGGGCGGCGACGAGGCGGCCCCAGATGGCGTAGCGCTTGGGCCAGACGTCCTCGCCCTCGTCGTAGAATCGCTCGCAATGCTTGTTCACGACAATGCCGAACACCACGCAATCGAGGCGCGTGATGATGCCGCCGTCATACTGCGGCGCGCGGGCGTCGATCGCGACCGCATGGCATTGCGTCGGATCGCCGATCTTGTCGACGCCGGCCTCGAGCAGCATTTTCAGGATCGTGCCGCGATTGTGCGGCGTGCCGCGAATGAGGAAGTTGCGCGCGGCCGGACCCCAGCTTTCCTCGAGCCATTCCTTGTTGGCTTCGAAGCCACCGGCTGCGGTCACGAGCGCGCCGGCGCGCACGTCCGCGTGGCCGTCGCCGCGCTTGACGCGGGCCGAGAGGAACATGCCGTTCTCGATCTCCATGCTGACGACTTCGGCCTCGTAGAGCACGTCGACGCCCAGTTTTTCGGCTGTGAGGTAGAGCGCGTTGAGCATGGCGCGGCCGCCGCCGAGAAAGAAGCTGTTGGTGCGGCCGAGGCTGAGCGTGCCGCCGAGCGAGGGCTGGAACCGCACGCCCTGTTCGGCGATCCAGGTCAGCATCTCCTTCGACTCGTGGATCATCATCTTGGCGAGCGCCTCGTTGGTCTCGCCGCCGGTGACGCGCAGCAGATCGTCGAAGAACTCATCCTCGTAATAGGGACCCGAAAGGGTGTCGGTCGCCGCGTCATGGGCGCAGCGCATGTTGCGCGTGTGGCGCGTGTTGCCGCCGCGGTAGAACTTGGTCGCGGCTTCGACCACGAGCACCGTGGCTCCGGCGCGACGGGCCGCGATGGCGGCGCAGAGCGCGGCATTGCCGCCCCCGACCACCAGAACATCGTATCGTTGTGTCAGATCGACCATGTCGACTCCCCGGCAGCTTTGCGGTCGTTCCCAAATCGTATATCTTTGGATACAGTGCAATGCAATCGCGTCCGCTGGTCAGCAAAGCTTTGCTGTGGTTCAGTGACGGCGCGGAGACACCAGCAGGTTTTGGGCCATGACGCTGAACGCGCGACAAGATCTGGAAATGGGGGATCGCAGCGACGGGCTGCCTCTGGGGGAGGCCGTGTTCCGATCCCTCCGCGAGGCGCTGCGCAGCGGCATCTATCGGCCGGGCGATCGCCTCCGCGAAGAAGAGGTTGCACAAAGGCTGCAGGTCAGCCGCACACCCGTGCGCGAAGCCTTCGGGCGTCTCGTCAGCAAGGGGCTGATGGTGCCGGCGCAGGGGCGCGGGTTGATCGTGCGGCGTCTGGACACCACCGAGGTGATCGAGCTCTACGCCATGCGTGAGATTCTGGAGGCGGCGGCGGCGCGGCTGGCGGCCCAGCATGCGTCACAGGTCGAAATCGATTCGCTCACCGATCTGGAAGCGGGCTTCGAGGCCTCGGCCTCGGACTCGCCCGAAATGGCGCGGCTCAACCGTCTGTTTCACGAAAGCATTTTCGCCGCCTCGCGCAATCGCTACCTGGATGGCGCGTTGCAGGAGTTGCAGGACGCGATCGCGCTGCTCGGACGCACGACCTTTTCCATTCCAGGCCGACCCGATCCGGCGGGGCGCGAACATCGCGAGATCATCGCGGCCATTGCCGCACGCGATCCCGATCGTGCCGACGAAGCGGCGCGCGTGCACATTCGCGAGGCGCTGCGCTCGCGGTTGAAGATCATGCAGAGCTGATCAACCGCGCGCCACGACCCGCAATGTCGGCTTCGTCTGTCGAGAGAAGCAAACAGTCACTTCCACGCCGGTTTCCGCTCCGACGATCATGCGAAAGTTCAGCCTTTCGGAAATTTCACGCGCCTGGGCAAGGTTGGCGGTGGCGATGACGCGCGTGAATTCGCGCGGCTCGAAGGACATCAGCGCGGCAATTGCGCCCATTTCGAAACCTGCTGAAAAGTCCCGGCTCTGGCCCGGGAAACGAAGGCGCAGGCCTTCGTTCACTTCAATGAACCGCATCATGTCCTCTTCGAATCGCCAAGCGACATGATAACGCGAAACGATGCGCCGAAGCGTGGCTCGAACTCATTTTGACAGCCTCGCGCCGTGCTGTGTTGCGCCGACAACAGAGACGCAGCGGCACCGCTAGCGCAGCGTCACGGCGGATTCGCGGACGATCTTGCCGCCGCTCGACCTCGTCAGCGTAAAGCTCATGCGTGACGCGCCTGCGACACGACGGCCCGCCGCCGATCGGCGCGACCATTGCATCGTGCCGGTGGCGCGGCAGGTTTCCCGCGACGCATCGCAGCGCACCCGCACGGTGCCTGGTGCCATGGCGTAGCGACGCTCCGGCCAGACCCGCACGTAGCGGCGCTTGTCGGCCAGGATCTGCGCACGGTTCATCGACTTGCCGTAATAGACCGCGCGCTGCGCATAGAAGCGCTCGACCGACTCTGCCGTGACGCCCGCGTCCGTGGACCAGACGTCGACATAGGCCTGCACCTGCCGCTCCGCCCAATCATCCGTTACTGCGCCACGGAAGGGCGACTGGGCGTGAGCCGGGAGGGTGAGGGCGGCCATGAAGACGGCGGGCGCAAGAATGGCGAGAATCGAATGCTTGGGCATGCAGGAATCCTTTCGAGCGAGCCTATTATGAATGTCGGGCGAGCGGCAGGGTTGCGCCGCTTATTTGCCACGGCTTCGGTCAGGGGCGGTGGCCCCATTGCCAGCGCCCGCGCTCGGCCCCATAACCCACCCATGCCGAAGGCCAAATTTTCGCGCGTCATGCGCTTCGTGGTTCATTACTGGCTGCTGTCGCCGCGGCTGTTCTTCACGCTGGTGGCGGTGCGGGTCCTGTCCACGCTCGTCGACGTGTCGATTCCGCTGGCGTCGGGCTGGCTGATCGATGCCATCGCGTCCGGCCAGCCGGGCGATTCAGGCCCGGCGATCCGCGCGCTCGTGGTGTTCGTCGCACTGGGAGCGCTGTTCCAGGCGTCGCGGCAGATCGTCACCTTTTTGCTCAACCGTCTTTCCGCGCGGGCCATCACGACGATCGGGCGCGACGCCTTCGCCAAGGTGCAGCGTTTTTCGTCCGACTGGCATGCCAACTCTTTCGCGGGCGCGACGGTGCGCAAGATCACGCGCGGCATGACGTCGTTCGACACGTTCACCGACACGCTGGCCTTCGGCCTGCTGCCGGCCTTCATCGTCGTGGTCGGGGTGACTGGCGTCTTTGCGTGGCGCTGGCCGATCCTCGGGCTGGTGGTCGGCGTGTCGATCGTGGTGTTCCTGATCGTCACCGTGCTGCTGGCCGTGCTGTGGATCCGTCCCGCCAACGTGGAGGCGCGCGAGTGGGATTCGAAGATGAGCGGCGTCATCGCAGATTCGATCACCGGCAATCCAGTGGTAAAGAGCTTCGCCGCCGAAGGTCGCGAGGATCAGCGGTTCGGCGACGTGGCGAAGGGCTGGGAGTGGCGGGCGATCCGCTCGTGGGATCGCAGCGCCGTGTCCGGGCTCATCCAGGCTTTTCTGCTCGTCCTGCTGCAGATCGGGATGCTCGGCACGGGCGTCTGGCTGTGGACGCAGGGGCGCGCCAGCCCCGGCGACATCGCCAGCCTGATCGCGACGCAATTCCTCATCACGGGTTATCTCCGCGACATCGCCCAGCACGTGCGCAGCGTGCAGCGGACGATCAACGACATGGACGACGTGCTGGACTTCCGCGACGCCGACCTGCAGGTGGCGGACGTGCCCGGCGCCAAGACGCTGGCAGTCACGCGCGGGACCATCGCGTTCGAGGACGTGACGTTCAAGTACACGGGCGCGCGCGAGCCGCTGTACGAACATTTCTCGCTGCTGATCCCGGCCGGCCAGCGGGTCGGGCTGGTCGGCCAGTCGGGCGCTGGCAAGTCCAGCTTCGTCAAGCTGATCCAGCGCCTCTACGACCTCGATGGCGGCCGCATCCTGATCGACGGGCACGACATTTCGAAGGTCACGCAGACGAGCCTGCGCGAGGCGGTCGGGCTCGTGCCGCAGGACCCGGTGCTGTTCCACCGCTCGATCGCGGAAAACATCGCCTACGGACGTCCGGGCGCGACCATGGACGAGATCGAGGAGGCGGCGCGGCTGTCGCATGTCGACGAGTTCGTGCGCGACCTGCCGAAGGGTTACGAGACGCTGGTGGGCGAGCGGGGCGTGAAACTGTCGGGCGGCGAGCGTCAGCGCGTCGCCATCGCGCGCGCCATTCTGGCCGCGACCCCGATCCTGATCCTCGACGAGGCGACGTCGAGCCTCGATTCCGTGTCCGAGCATTACATCCGCGACGCCATGGACAAGCTCGCGGCCGGGCGCACCACCATGGTGATCGCGCATCGGCTCTCCACCGTGCAGAAGCTGGACCGGATCCTCGTGTTCGACCGGGGCCGGATCGTCGAGGACGGCACGCATGCGGAACTCATGCGCCGGGAGGCGGGCGTCTACCGGCGGCTGGTCGAGACCCAGACGGGCTCGTTCCTTGTGGCCGACGCGGCCGAGTAGGTGCCTGGATGCGGCCTCCCGCCGCTTGTGCCGGGGGCGGCAGGGCCTTAAACCAGCCGCACATATTTCAGCGGGGCGTGAGACATGGATCAGGAACAGGTTCTCGAGGAATTCAGGCAGGCGGGTGCGCTGCTGCAGGGTCATTTCATCCTGACGTCGGGCCTGCGCAGCCCTGTCTTCCTGCAGAAAATGTTCGTGTTCCAGGATCCGAAGCGGACGGAGCGGCTGTGCAAGGCGCTGGCCGAAAAGGTCGAGGCGCAGTTCGGCAAGATCGACGTGGTGGTCTCGCCCGCGGTCGGCGGCATCGTGCCGGGCTACGAGACCGCGCGGCACCTCGGCGCCAAGGCGATCTTCGTCGAGCGCGAGAACGGCAAGTTCGCGCTGCGCCGCGGCTTCGAGATCGAGCCGGGTGCGAAGGTCCTGACCGTCGAGGACATCATCACCACCGGCCTGTCGGTGCGCGAGACGCTCGCGGCTGTGGGAGAGCATCTGACGGACGGCGCGAAGGTCGTGGCCTCGGCCTGCCTGATCGACCGTTCGGGTGGCAAGGCGGACGTCGGCGTGCCGATCGTCGCACTGGCCACGATGGACATTCCCTCCTATTCGCCGGATGCGCTGCCGCCGGACCTCGCCGCCATGCCGGCCGTCAAGCCCGGCAGCCGCGGCCTCAAGGCCTAGAGGAACGATCATGCCCGCGCCACGCCTCCGTCTCGGAGTGAACATCGACCATATCGCGACGGTGCGGAACGCCCGCGGCGGCGCTTTGCCGGATCCGGTGCGAGGCGCGCTCGCGGCGATTGCGGCAGGGGCCGACGGCATTACGGCGCATCTGCGCGAGGATCGTCGCCACATCCGGGACGAGGACATCGCGCGGCTGAAGGCCTCGATCGACAAGCCGCTGAACTTCGAGATGGCGGCGACCGAGGAAATGCTCGGAATCGCCCTGAAGACGAAGCCGCATGCCGCGTGTCTGGTGCCGGAGAAGCGCAGCGAGCGGACGACCGAGGGCGGGCTGGACGTGATCGGCGGGCACGATAACTTGCGTGGTTTCACGACCGCTCTCAAGAGCGCGAGCGTGCGCGTGTCGCTGTTCATCGAGCCGAGCCTGAATGCACTGGAAGCCGCCGTGTCGATCGGCGCGCCCGTGGTCGAGCTGCATACCGGCGCCTGGTGCGAGGCCGCCATGACGGGAGAGTTCGACAAGGCCGAGCGGGAGTTCGCCCGCATCGTCGCTGCAGCGACGAAGGCCGGCGAACTGGGTCTCGAATGTCATGCGGGACATGGGCTGGACTACGAGACAGCGCGCCGGATTGCGGCCCTGCCGCAGGTGGTCGAGCTGAACATCGGGCACTTCCTGATGGGCGAGGCGCTTTTCGTCGGGCTTCCGGAGGCCATCCGGACCATGCGGGCTTCAATGGCCGCGGGCCGTTCGGAGGCCTGAGATGATTTTGGGCATGGGCTCGGACCTCTGCGACATCGCCCGGATCGAGGCGACGCTGGCGCGGCATGGTCCGAGGTTCATCGCCCGATGCTTCACACCGATCGAACAGGCCCGGTCGGAGGGCAGGGCGCAGCGCGCGGCCTCCTATGCCAAGAGGTTCGCCGCCAAGGAAGCCTGCGCCAAGGCGCTCGGAACGGGCCTTTCCGAGGGCGTCTACTGGCGCGACATGGGCGTGGTCAACCTGCGCTCCGGCAAGCCCACCATGGCGTTGAGCGGCGGCGCGGCGCGCAAGCTCGCGGAACTGACGCCGCCGGGTCACGAGGCCGTCATTCACCTGACGATCACCGATGAATTTCCGACCGCGATGGCCCATGTTGTGATCGAGGCGCGTCCGATTCGTCCGGCGTCGGAGTCCTAGTCTGCGCGCGCTGGAGGCCTTGGCGCGGCCGGACGCACTCGCTATAGGTGCTGGCACCCGCGGCGGCGGTCCTCGCACTTATCCGGCAGGGCCGGGCGGCTGATACAAGAGAGTTCTCATGACCGAACCCGTCGGGTTGGAAAACAAGAAGACCAAGGCGGCCAAGCGTTCGGACGAGGGCGGCCTTGGCGAGACCATCAAGGTGATCGTCCAGGCGCTGCTGATCGCCTTCGTGGTGCGCACCGTCCTGTTCCAGCCGTTCAACATTCCCTCGGGCTCGCTCATTCCGACTCTGCTGATCGGCGACTATCTGTTCGTCTCGAAATATTCCTATGGCTATTCGAAATATTCGATCCCGTTCGGGCCGCCGGTCATGTCGGGCCGCATCCTGGCTTCCGAGCCGAAGCGCGGCGACATTGCGGTGTTCAAGCTGCCGCGGGACGGCGCCACCGACTACATCAAGCGGGTCATCGGCCTGCCGGGCGACCGCGTCCAGATGATCGCCGGTCGCCTCTACGTCAACGGCCAGGTGGTGCCGCGTGAGCCGATCGAGAAGATCCGCACGCGGGACGCGTTCGGTCGCGACGTCGAGGTCGCGACCTATCGCGAGACGCTGCCGGGCGGCGTCGCCCACAGGGTGATCGAGCGCGACGGCGATACCGGTTACTACGACAACACGAAAGCCTTCGAAGTGCCGGCCGGCCATTACTTCATGATGGGCGACAACCGCGACAATTCCACCGACTCCCGCGTCGGCCCCGAAGAGGGAGGCGTCGGCTTCGTGCCGTTCGAGAATTTCGTCGGCCGGGCCGAGGTGATCTTCTTCTCGGTGGAGGAGGGCGAATCCGCCTGGCAGTTCTGGCGGTGGCCCTGGATCGTTCGCTGGGACCGCCTCTTCCAGCCGGTGCGTTGATCATGGCGGAGGGTTGAGATGGCGCGGCCACCCAAGCCGCAGATCCGTGAATTGGAGGAGGCGGTGGGACACCGCTTCGCCGATCAGAGCCTGATCGTCCGGGCCCTGACCCATGTCAGCGCCGTGCCCTCCGACGGGGTGCGGACCGATACGTATCAGCGCCTCGAGTTTCTAGGCGACCGCGTTCTCGGCCTGGCAGTGTCCGACATGCTCTGCGCCACGTTTCCGGAGGCGGCCGAGGGCGAATTGTCCCGACGACTGGCCGATCTCGTGCGCAAGGAGAGTTGCGCCGACGTGGCCATCGACTGGGGTGTGGGCCCGCAAATCAAACTCGGTGAAGGCGAGGCCCAGACCGGCGGGCGGCGCAAGACCGCGATCCTGGGCGACGTCTGCGAGGCGATCATCGGGGCGGTCTTCCTCGATGCGGGCTTCCCGGCGGCGCGCGAGGTCGTGGCGCGGGCCTGGACGGCGCGGATGCACGCCCCGAAAAGGCCATTGCGGGACGCCAAGACTGCGCTACAGGAATGGGCGCAGGCGCGCGGCAAGCCGACGCCCGTCTATCGCGAAATTTCACGCAAGGGCCCGGCGCATGCGCCGGTCTTCGTCATCGCGGTCGATATCGAGGATTTCGAGCCCGCCGAGGCGACCGGGCAATCCAAGCGTTTCGCCGAACAGGCGGCCGCACAGGCATTCATGATCCGTGAAGGCGTCTGGGCCGACCGGGAAAAGGCACAGGCACAGCCATGAACGACACTGAAGCCGGCGATGCCGGCCCGACCGAGCAGCCGATGCAGCCGACCGAGACGCGCTGCGGCTTCGTTGCGCTGATCGGCGCGCCGAACGCCGGCAAGTCCACGTTGATGAACGCGCTGGTGGGCGCCAAGGTGACGATCGTGTCGCGCAAGGTGCAGACCACGCGCAGCCTTGTCCGCGGCATCGCCATCGAGGGCGCGTCGCAGATCATCTTCGTCGATACGCCGGGAATCTTCGCTCCCAAGCGCCGGCTCGACCGCGCGATGGTGACCTCCGCCTGGGGTGGCGCGGGAGACGCCGACGTGGTGGCACTACTGGTCGACGCCCGCAAGGGCTGCGACGAGGAGGTCGAGAACATCCTCAAGAAGATGCCGCAACTGAGTGCGCGCAAAGTGCTGGTGCTGAACAAGATCGACACGATCGAACGGACCAGGCTCCTGAAACTCGCCGCGCTGCTGAACGAAAAAGTGCCATTCGCCGAGACGTTCATGATCTCCGCCCTCAAGGGCGACGGACTGCAGACGCTGCGTGAGAAGCTCGCGCCGATGATGCGTCCGGGTCCCTGGCTTTATCCGGAAGATCAGGTCTCGGATGCGCCGCTCCGCGCGCTCGCGGCCGAGATCACGCGCGAGAAGCTGTTCGAGCGCCTGCACGACGAGTTGCCTTATCAATCCACGGTCGAAACGGAATTGTGGAAGGAAATGCCGGACGGGTCGGCGCGCCTCGAGCAGACCATCTACGTCACGCGCGAAGGGCACAAGAAGATCGTCATCGGCGAGGGCGGGCGCACGATCAAGTCCATCGGCTCGGCTGCCCGCAAGGACATTTCGGAGGCGGCCGAACAGAAGGTCCACCTCTTCCTGTTCGTGAAGGTGCGCGAGAACTGGGGGGACGACCCCGAGCGCTATCGCGAAATGGGCCTCGACTTCCCGAAATCCTGACGTCACGCCGACCGGAGCGCCGCCATGTCTTCTTCGCCGCTCAACCTGCGCAAGAAACTCACCGCCTACCGTTATCTGACGGGACCGGACGATGCATCGTTCTGCCATCGCGTGACCGAAGCCTTGAACAAGGGCTGGTCGCTTTACGGCCCGCCGACGCTGGCGTTCGACGCCGTCAAAGGCCGCGTCATCTGCGGTCAGGCGATCACCAAGGACGTCGAGGGTACGGACTATCGCGAGGACCTGAAACTGTCGGAGCTGTGAGGACGGACCCGCATGGAGTGGCGTGACGAGGCCATCGTACTCGGGGCCCGCCGGCACGGCGAAAGCAGCGTCATTGCGGAACTGATGACCCGCGACCACGGCCGTCATCTGGGCCTCGTGCGTGGGGGCCGCTCCCGGTCCATGCAGCCCATCCTCCAGGCCGGCAACAGCGTCGATGCAATCTGGCGAGCGCGCATCGAGGAGCATCTCGGGCTGTACGCCATCGAGGGCCTGAAGCTGCGGACGTCCGACCTGATGGCTTCGGCACGGTCGCTTCACGGCATGGGGACGATCGGGGCGCTGCTGCGTCTGCTGCCCGAGCGCGAGCCGCATCGGCCCCTGTACGACATGGCTGCGTTGATCGTCGATCGTCTGCACGAAACAGATGTGACGCCGGCCCTGATGGTCCGTTTCGAACTGGCGCTGCTGGTCGAACTCGGCTTCGGTCTCGAACTCGGCGCCTGTGCGGCGACGGGCGTGACGGAAGATCTGACCTTCGTCTCACCGAAGTCCGGGCGCTCCGTGTCGCGCGTCGCCGGCGAACCCTATCGCGACCGGATGCTGCCGCTGCCGGCATTTCTGCTGGCGGAAGAGCCTGGCGCGGAGGTGGCGGTTGACGATGTTCGTGAAGGGTTCAGGCTGACGGGTTTCTTCTTGCAGCGAGACATTTTCACCCCGCGCGGCGCCCCGATGCCAGAGTCGCGCGCCGCTTATCTGGCGGCGCTGGGATAAAACTCATTCAGCGGCTGCAGATCTCGCGGATTTCGATTCGGCTGACGCCGTACCCCTCGTCCAGGGCGACTTCCTGACGGACGCAGCTTCCGGCGTGGCTTTCCTCGCGCGCTTCGACGCTGCCGCCTTGCGGACCGGCGATGGCGAAAGCACCCATGGCGAGAGCCGTTGCCGCACCGAGAAATGAGATCGTCCGGATCATGATTTTTGCGCCCGTGGGACCTGATTTGAAAAGAATACTCAACGATTTGCGTCCCGTGGCTTCATAATGACGAGGCGTCCGCAAGGTTCCTGTGCATCTGCGCACAGCTCAGCCCGACGGCAATTACACTTAATCAACCGCCGCCTTGATACGGTTCGCCGGAACCGGACACAAGTGCGGCGATGCAACAGTGCGGGGCCGTCGAGCGGCGGAGCACAAAAAGGGAACTTGCCGTGACTCGGGGGTTGCGTTAACCCCTCGATCCATGGCCAAGACAAACGTTCCGGCGTCGCCGCCGCCCGCTCCCGACAACGTCAACCTTCGCGATGCGCTGGAAGAGCGCTATCTCGCCTATGCGCTGTCGACCATCATGGGTCGCGCCCTGCCTGACGCGCGCGACGGCTTGAAGCCGGTCCATCGGCGCATCCTTTATGGCATGCACATCCTGCGGCTGGATCCCGGCACTGCTTTCAAGAAATGCGCCAAGATCGTCGGCGACGTGATGGGTTCGTTCCATCCGCATGGCGACCAGGCGATCTACGATGCGCTGGTGAGGCTCGCCCAGGATTTCGCCTCCCGCTACCCGATGATCGAGGGGCAGGGCAATTTCGGCAATATCGACGGCGACAGCGCCGCCGCCTATCGCTACACCGAAGCGCGCATGACGGATGCGGCGCGGCTGCTGCTGGAAGGCATCAACGAAGACGCCATCGACTTCCGAGAGAATTATTCCGGCGATCAGAAAGAGCCGATCGTTCTCCCGGCGGCTTTCCCCAATCTGCTGGCGAACGGGTCGCAGGGCATTGCTGTCGGCATGGCGACGTCCATTCCGCCGCACAATGTCGGCGAACTCTGCGACGCGGCGCTCTATCTCGTCACCCACCCCAAGGCCACGACCGACCAGTTGCTGACCTTCGTGCCCGGACCGGATTTCCCGACCGGCGGGCTCGTGGTCGATGGCGCGGAGCAGATCGCCGAGACCTATCGCACGGGTCGCGGCTCGTTCCGCGTGCGGGCGAAATGGGAAAAGGAAGAAGGCCAACGCGGCATGTGGGTCGCGGTCGTCACCGAGATCCCCTATGGCGTGCAGAAGTCGCGGCTGATCGAGAAGATCGCCGAACTGCTGAACGACAAGAAGCTGCCGCTGCTGGCCGACGTGCGCGATGAATCCGCCGAGGACGTCCGCGTGGTGCTCGAGCCTCGTTCCCGTACGATCGATCCGGTCGTGCTGATGGAAAGCCTGTTCCGACTGACCGAGCTCGAGTCGCGTTTCCCCGTGAACATGAACGTGCTGGTCGACGGCGTCGTGCCGCGCGTCGTGTCGCTGTCGGAAGCGCTGAAGCAATGGCTCGACCATCGCCGCGAAGTTTTGCTGCGGCGGTCGCGGTTCAGGCTCGGCGAGATCGAGCACCGGCTCGAAGTCGTCTCGGGCATGCTCATCGTCTTCCTGCATCTCGACGAGGTGATCCGCATCATCCGCGAGGAGGACGAGCCGAAGGAAGCCCTGAAAACGCGGTTCGAGCTGACCGACGTGCAGGCGAACTACATTCTCGACACGCGGCTGCGCTCGCTGCGCCGCCTCGAGGAAATGCAGCTGCGCAAGGAATTCGACGAACTCACGCTGGAGAAGAGCGAGATCGAGGGACTGCTCGGCGACGAGGCGAAGCAGTGGAAGACGATCACGGCGCAGATCCGCGAGGTGAAGAAGAAGCTCACGGCGGATCCGGCGCTCGGCAAGCGCCGCACGCAGTTCGCCACGCCGCCGGACGGTGCCGCGCTGGACCTGACGGAAGCCATGATCGAGCGCGAGCCCGTCACCGTGGTGGTCTCCGAAAAGGGTTGGGTGCGCGCCCTGAAGGGGCACATGGCCGATTTGTCGAGCCTGCAGTTCAAGGGAGACGACGCGCTCAAGGTCGCGTTCTTCGCCGAGACGACATCCAAGGTTCTGGTGCTGGCGACGAACGGCAAGGTGTTCACGCTCGACGCGTCCAAAATGCCGGGCGGGCGCGGCTTCGGCGAACCGCTCCGCCTGATGGCCGACATCGACGAGGGCGAGGACGTCGTTTCAGTGCTGCCCTTCGTGCCGGGCCGCAAGATGCTGATTGCCAGTTCCGATGGCCGCGGCTTCGTGGTGGGCGACGACGAGATGATCTCGTCGACCCGCAAGGGCAGGGCCGTGCTGAACGTCGACAAGGGATCGCGCGCGCAGGTTCTGGTGCCGGTCGAGGGCGATCACGTGGCGGTCGTGGGCGACAATCGCAAGCTGCTGGTCTTCCCGCTGGCGCAGGCGCCGGAAATGGCGCGCGGCAAGGGCGTGCGCCTGCAGAAGTACAAGGATGGCGGGATTGCCGACGCCAAGACCTTCGCGATGGCCGAGGGCCTGACCTGGAAGGATTCCGCCGGGCGCACCTTCACGGTGACCAAGCCCGAGTTGAACGACTGGATCGGCAATCGGGCGGAAGCCGGACGCTTGCCGCCCAGGGGCTTTCCGAAGAACAATCGGTTCGGGTGAAGCGGCAGCTTTACTCGAAGCGCTCCCAGCCGTTGAGACCCAGGCGTTCCTGCGGCAGGAAGCGGGCCTTGTAGGCCATCTTGCGCGATCCCTCGACCCAATATCCGAGATAGAGATGCGGCAGGCCGAGCTTTCTGGCGCGTTCGATATGTTCGAGGATCATGAAGGTCCCGAGTGACCTGTCGGCTGCCGACGGATCGTAGAACGAATAGACCATCGACAGGCCGTCAACGAGAATGTCGGTCAGGCAGACGGCTGCCAGCGGCCCCTTGCCGCGGCCGGTCAGGAACGTGTCGATGCCGCGCGGACGGTACTCGATCAGCCGGCTTTCCACGTGCGAGTCCTCGACCATCATCGAATAGTCGAGGACGCTCATGTCCGCCATGCCGCCATCGGAGTGGCGGGTGTCGAGGTAGGCCCGGAACAGGGAATATTGCTCGGAGGTCGGTTCGGCCGGCATGGCGTGGCCGACGAGATCTGCATTGGCTTCCACCACGCGCCGCATGTTGCGGGACAGCTTGAACTCGTCGACCTTTACCCGCACCGAGACGCAGGCGCGGCAGGCCTCGCAGGCGGGCCGGTAGGCGATCGTCTGCGAGCGTCGGAAGCCGGATTGCGTCAAGGCGTCGTTGAGGCCGACGGCGCGCTTCCCGACAAGATGCGTGAAGACTTTGCGTTCCTCCTGCCCATGGAGATACGGGCAGGGCGCGGGCGCAGTCAGGTAGAATTGCGGGGCGTCCCGCGGTTCTTTCGTCACCCGGTTGGGCCTCCTGCCAGGGTGCTGCGGCCGCGGTTCTCCCGCGGCCCCGCCATACTGCGCAATTAGGCGCGCCGTGTCACCACGACACCCGCGACAATGTCATGCAGACAGCGCTTGTCGCCGGACACGAGCGAGACGATCAGCACAAGCGGCGTCAGCAGCGTCCAGCTCAGATAGAACAGGACGGCGTGCACGGCCGCGACGAGGAACGACACGCGCCCGCCATCTGAGGTGCGCATTTCCAGATCCATGGCGCGCATGCCTGGCGTCGCCATGCGCCAGCCGGAGATGGACGTGCCGTTATAGATCAGCGCAATGGCCGGGAAGAGCGGCGGAATGAGGAACCATGTCAGCCCGAAGGTGACGACGCCCAGCACCAGCAGCACGGTCATGATCGCCGTGAAGATGATCGAGATCACGATCAGGTCGATGCAGATCGCAAAGATGCGGCGCGTGCGCACGCCCGACAGGGCGGCGGCGGGAAGGCGCTCCGGCCAATAGCCCGGCTGGGACGCGGACGAATTTGTCGGGCCACGGTCGGTCACGGTCGTTCTCCTTGGGCGGAAGGTCGCCCCTGCCTCAGAATGTGGGGGCCGTGCCGCGCTGCGACAAGTCCGGCAGGGCTCTGGCGGCGAAGGCCATGTCCTACTAGCTTGACGTGGCTGAACAACTGCTTGTCAGGACGTGCACATGCCCTGGTCCATCATCGTCGGTCGCGTGGGTGGCACGGCCATCCGCGTTCACGTCACCTTCCTGCTGCTTCTCGCCTGGATCGGCTTCAGCGCCTTCCGCAGCGGCGGCGGCGATGCTGCCTGGACCAGCGTGATCTTCATTCTGGCGCTCTTCTTCTGCGTGCTGCTCCATGAATTCGGCCACATCCTCATGGCGCGACGCTTCGGCATCGCGACGCCCGACGTGACGCTGCTGCCGATCGGCGGAGTCGCGAGCCTCGAGCGCATTCCCGACAAGCCGCGCGAACAGCTGGCGGTCGCGTTGGCGCGGCCGGCGGTCAACGTGGTGATCGCCGTGCTGCTGCTGGCGATCCTCGGCAGTCTGGCGCCGGCGGACATCACGCGGATCGAGGATCCGTCTCTGAGCCTTCTGGCGCGTCTCGCCAGCGCCAACATCTTCCTCGTGGTCTTCAACATGATTCCTGCCTTTCCGATGGACGGGGGCCGTGTGCTGCACGCGATCCTGTCAATGAGGATCGGCGCGCAGCGGGCGATGCGCATCTCGGCCCGGATCGGCCAGGGTCTGGCCTTCGTGCTCGGATTTCTGGGCCTTTTCGGCAATCCGCTGCTGATCTTCATCGCCATCTTCGTCTACGTGGCCGCCGCGGGTGAGGCGCAAGAGACGGAAATGCGCTTCGCATTCAAGGGCCTAAGCGTGTCGGATGCGATGGAGACGAGTTTCGCCACAGTGCCGGCGGGCGCCACCATGGAGGAGGCCGTCGAAAACCTGCTGGCGACGCCGCAGCATGATTTTCCGATCGTCGACGGCCTTGGCAAGCCGGTGGGGCTGGTGGTGCGGGACGATCTTCTCGCGGCGCTGCGTCAGCGGGAGCGCAACACCCCGATCATGGATGTCGCGCGCGCGCCGGTCGAAGGCGTCCGCGCCGGGATGTCGCTCGAAGCCGCGCTCGAGGACATGCGAAAGTCCGGGGCGCGTGCGGTCAGCGTGATCGGCTCGGGTGGAGAACTCGTGGGCCTGCTGACGCCGCAGAACATCGCCGAAATGCTGCTGGTGAAACAGGCCCGGCCGGACTGGCGGTTCGGCCGTCAGGCCGGTTGAGCCTCGACGCCCTGACGGTCAAGGCGCGCCCCGCTTCAGCCGCTCCGCGACCTCGACGGCAAAGTAAGTGAGGACCCCGTCGGCGCCGGCGCGCTTGAAGGCGATCAGGCTTTCCATCATCGCCTTGTCGCGGTCGATCCAGCCATTCTGTGCGGCAGCCGCGATCATCGCGTATTCGCCCGACACCTGATAGGCGAAGGTCGGCATCGAGAACGTCTCCTTCACGCGCTGCAGAATGTCGAGGTAGGGCATGCCGGGCTTGACCATCACCATGTCGGCGCCTTCCTCGATGTCGAGGGCGACTTCCCGCAGGGCTTCGTCCGAATTGGCCGGATCCATCTGGTAGGTGCGCTTGTCGCCCTTGAGCAGTCCGCCGGAGCCGACCGCGTCGCGGAACGGGCCGTAGAAGGCAGAGGCGTATTTGGCCGCATAGGCCATGATCTGCACGTGCTCGAAGCCCTCGTCGTCGAGGGCGGCGCGGATCGCGCCGACGCGGCCGTCCATCATGTCCGAGGGGGCGATGACGTCGGCGCCCGCGCGGGCCTGATTGAGCGACTGGCCGACGAGCGCCTGCACGGAAGCATCGTTGACGATCTCGTCGCCGTCCAGCAATCCATCGTGACCGTGGCTGGTATAGGGATCGAGTGCGACGTCCGTGACGATGCCGATTTGCGGGACCTCGGCCTTGAGGGCTCGAAGGGCCCGGCACACCAGATTGTTCTCGTTGAGGGACTCGCTCCCGGTCTCGTCCTTCAGCGCCGCCGGCGTCGAGGGAAACAGCGCCAGCGCGGGAATGCCGAGTTCAGCCGCATGCGCGGCTGCCCGGACGGCTTCGTCGATGGTCAGGCGGTCGACGCCCGGCATGGAGGCCACCGGCTGGCGGGTGCGTTCGCCGTCGATGAGGAAAATCGGCCAGATCAGGTCATTGACCGTCAGTTCGTTCTCCCGCACCAGGCGGCGCGACCAGTCGGTGCGGCGGTTCCGGCGCATTCTCTGGGCAAGCATCATGCGGGCCGAGCGGTCGGCGCGCGGCGCGGCATCGAAGGGCGAGGCCATGGCGGAACTCCGGGAGAAAAGGACGGCTCCCGTTAGCACGGATCCAACAGCCGCCGAAAGCGGAAGGCTCCAGCGCGCGGAATTGACCCCGAACCTGCCGGGGTCTATGCGTCGACGCAATTCGACGACCGCCGAGCCTTGTCGATTCAGGGCAAATTCAGAGTGGAAACTGGATGAACCTGCGCCATTCGGCCGAGGACGAGACGAATAGCGAGGTCATTCACCTCGGCTCCGACGGGCTCAGCCGCTCGGGCGCCACGCGCTGGGGCTTCTATCTGGTCGTGTTCATGCGGATCGTCGGCGTGCTCTGGCTCGCCCAGGGCCTGCTGCAATGGCAGGCCATTCTGGCGCCGGGAGATTTTCCGCTCGACGCGCTGCCGCGGCTCGAAGCGGTGGCGATCGTGTTTTTCGCGGTGATCAATCTGGTGGCGGCCGTGGGGCTCTGGCTCGCCGCCCCGTGGGGCGGCGTGCTGTGGCTGTTTGCCGCCGCGGCGCAAATGTTCATGACGGTCTTCTTGCCCGGCCTGCAGCCAGGAGGGCGGCTTCTGCTCGCCTTCGACGTCACCCTGATCGTCGCCTATTTCGTCCTCACCTGGTACGCCGCGCAGGAGCGCGACGCCCTCTAGCGGTGAGCGGCAAGGCTTACTTGAGCCCGAAAAGTTCTTCGGCGTTCTTGTAGGCGATCTTCTCGCGCATCTCCTGCGGCATGTCGATCGACTCCAGCACCGCGATCGTCTCGCGGATGTAGCCGGGGCCCTTTTCCGGATCGAACGGGCAGTCGGAGGCGAACAGCACCTTGTCCTGTCCGTAGAAGGCCAGGCCGCATTCCATGGCCGGGCGGGCCCCGAAGGTCGCGGTGTCGGCGTAGAAGTCCTTGAAGTAATCGAAGGGCCGTTTCTTCAAGTTCTTGAGAACGACAGAATAGTCTTCATCCGACGTCCGCTTGCCGAGCTGATCCCAGCCGGGACCCACGCGACCTTCGAAATACGGCACCATGGCGCCCAGGTGATGGGCGACGATCTTCAGTTCCGGCAGCTTGTCGAGCATGCCCGAGAAGACGATCCGGGCCATGGCGGCCGAGGTTTCGTACGGCCAGCCGAAGGTCCACCAGATCTCGTATTTCGACTTGTCCTCGCTCTTGTAGTCCGTCATGTCGGCGGCGCGCGCGGGATGGATCAGGATCGGCTTGCCGGCCTTGGCGCTGACTTCGAAGATGCCGAAAAACTCCGGCTCGTCGAGCGGGCGGCCGGCGATGTTCGAGTAGATCTGCACGCCGTTGGCGCCATTGGCGTAGGCACGCTCGAGTTCGCGCGCGGCGTCGGGGTGCGTCATGCAGACGGAGGCCGTGTAGCCCGGGAAACGCTCGGGATATTTGGCGCAGAGTTCGGCCAGTCCGTCGTTCGCGACCTTGGAGAGTTCATGGCCCAGCTCGGGCGTGCCGAGCTGCTCGAGCGGCGGCTGCGAGATCGACAGGACCTGCGAGTAATTCTTGTCCTTGAACATGTCCATGACGCGCATGCGCTCGTCGAGGTCATAGATGCAGGGAACGCCGCGCACCCGCTTGCCGATGGCCTGCTCGGTGCCGGGAATCGCCAGCATCCGGTCGAAAAAGGCGCGGGGAAAGAAGTGATTGAAGGCGTCGATATATTTCACGTCGGGCGTCCTCTCCGGATCGGCGGCTCATCTGCGGGCTCGCTCGGGCCGGCACATTACGCCCGGTCGAAGGCCGCCCGCAACCATGGCCGTGCCATTCGACAGGAACCCGGCTCGTGGTAAATGGAATATAGATCCAAGCAATTTTTAGTGTAAATGAAGTTCTTATTTCATCTTCGATTCACCTACAGAAGTAAACTTCGGATTCAGGCTATTGTTTAAACTCGTCTTCATCGGGCAAACCTATAGTCACGTCATCAGCAAGCCGGCGCATCGAGCTGGCGACATCGAAGTAAAGTAACGGGGTATGCCATGAAAACGGTCCTGAAGACGGAAGTCTCGCAAGCCAGATCCGAGCGCCTCGGCGAGGTTCGTCCGGCTTATCTCGAAGCACTCACCCTGGTCGAGCGTCTCCACCGCCGCCTCCTGGACGTCATCAAGGACGAATTCGACCGCCGCGGCCGCAGCGACATCAACGCAGTGCAGGCTCTGCTGCTCTACAACATCGGCGACAAGGAACTCACGGCCGGCGAGCTGCGCACCCGCGGCTATTATCTCGGCTCGAACGTCTCCTACAACGTCAAGAAGCTGGTCGAGATGGATTATCTTCATCATGCCCGCTCGCGCGTCGACCGCCGGTCGGTCCGCATCAGCCTGACCGAAAAGGGGCAGGGCGTCCACGAAATCGTCAGCTCGCTCTACGAGAAGCACGTCCTCACGGTCGAGCAGATCGGTGGCATCACGGGTGACGACTTCACCCGCATGAACACCGCGCTGACGCGCCTCGAGCGCTTCTGGACCGACCAGATCCGCTACCGGCTCTGAGTTTTCCAGGCCGATCCGTCTTCCGCGACAGGGCGCCCCTCGAGGCGCCCTTTTCGTTTCGCCCCACCTGTGTCTTCCTTGCAGCATCATGGCCACAAAAGGGCCGCGGTGTTCGTTCTCTTTTAACCTCGTTCATGCTAGCGCTCAGAGGCTGCGAACCCGCATCCCGCCTTGGAAAAAGGGGTAAGATCGGGTCCGGCGCGTGCAAGGAGCGCGGTGGATTGCGAGACGGGGAGGGCGGTTCGATCCGCCACAATCTCCCGCCGCAATCAGATGCCATAAGACCCGGAACGCGATTCGCCCTCGGCCGACGTCGCGTTCTCCGACCTTGAAGCATTCGAGAGACACGCATTGGAGCGACCGGTGAGCAAATTGAAGTCTTCCGTTTCCCGCCGCGCATTCGCGCAAGGCCTGACGATCGCCGGCCTCACGGCCGCATTCGGGCTGGGACGCTTCGGCGTGGGTGAGGCGCAGGCCGCCCCGGGAGATGGATTGTTCGGTCAGCAGGCCGAGTGGGTCCAGAAATACGATTCCGATGCCGCGCTGGGCGTCACGCGGACGACCACGCCGGTTCTCTCGCCCCAGACCGTGACGACGACCGAGCAGGCGATCGCTCAATATCAGGATCTCGCAGGCCGCGGCGGCTGGAACACCGTTCCGAACCAGACCCTCAAGCTCGGCGCCAAGAGCAATGCCGTGGTGGCGCTGCGCAAGCGGTTGGTGACCACCGGCGATCTCGACGCGTCGGCCGGTTCGTCGCCGGTGTTCGACTCCTACGTCGAGGCGGGCGTTCGCCGGTTCCAGACGCGTCATGGCATCTCGCCGACCGGCGTCGTCGCCCAGCAGACCATCGCGGCCCTGAACGTGCCGGTGCAGGTTCGCTTGCGGCAGCTCGAGATCAATCTCGTGCGGCTGCGCGCCTTCTCGGGCAATCTCGGCAACCGCTACGTGACGATGAACATCCCGGCGGCGGCCGTCGAGACGGTCGAGAATGGCCAGGTTGCGACCCATCATGCGGCGGGCGTCGGCAAGATCGACCGTCAGTCGCCGGTGATGCAGGCGCGCGTCGTCGAGATCAACTTCAACCCGTTCTGGACCGTGCCGGCCTCGATCATCCGCAAGGACCTGATCCCCAAGATGCAGGCCGACCCGAAATATCTCACGGAAAACAAGATCCGCGTCTACAATCAGGCCGGCGGGGAGGTCGCTCCCGAGTCCATCAACTGGAACTCGATGGAAGCGACCAAATACATGTTCCGGCAGGATCCGGGCGGCGACGTGAACTCGCTTGGCTTCGTGCGGATCAACATTCCGAACCCGCATGGCGTGTACATGCACGACACCCCTGCCAAGGGCATTTTCGGGGATGATTTCCGCTTTGTGTCGTCGGGCTGCGTGCGCGTTCAGAACGTGCGCGACTACGTCGCCTGGCTGCTGAAGGACACGGCGGGCTGGGATCGCAACCGCATCGACGAGTCGATCCGGTCCGGCCAGCGCATCGACGCGCGTCTGTCGTCGCCGGTGCCGGTCTACTGGGTCTACGTGACCGCCTGGGCGAATGATGGACTGATCCAGTTCCGCGACGACATCTACCAGCGCGACGGGTTCGGTGCGTCGGGTGCGGTGGCGTCGGCCCCCGTGCAGGCGACGCAGAACGGCGGCATTCTGGAGCCCATGTCCCTGACGGAGTGATCCGGCACGAAGTTTCCTCGTCGAGCGGCCGGTCATGATCCGGACGCCAGCTCGGACGTAAGGATAAAAGAGAACAGGCCCGTCTCTCACCGAGGCGGGCTTTTTCGTCGCCGGTCCCATCGTCCACAGGCGCTCGTGTCGCCTTTGCGCGGCGGGCCGGCCATGCTAAGGCGGGTGCGATTTCTTCCGGACGGGACTAGATCTTGCGGGCAGGGCCCGAAGAGCCAGCCAGTTGGAAGCACCTCTCGTCACAGACAGCGCAGGGCCGCCGCAACAGCGGCGCATTGAGGAGCCAGGGGTCATGTCCCAGTCGAACGCCACCGCCGCTCAGGGCTACAGCCTCTCAAACAGCTTTTTCGGAGCCGGCCTCGCCGAGACCGATCCGGAAATCGCCCGCGCCATCGAACTCGAGCTCGGCCGCCAGCGTGACGAGATCGAGCTGATTGCTTCCGAGAACATCGTGTCGCGCGCCGTGCTCGAGGCGCAGGGCTCGGTGATGACCAACAAATATGCCGAGGGCTATCCGGGACGGCGCTATTATGGCGGCTGCCAATTCGTCGACATTGCCGAGTCGCTGGCCATCGAGCGCGTCACGCGCCTGTTCGGTTGCCGCTTCGCCAACGTGCAGCCCAATTCCGGCAGCCAGGCGAACCAGGCGGTGTTTCTCGCGCTGCTTCAGCCCGGCGACACGTTCATGGGGCTCGACCTCGCGGCCGGCGGCCATCTCACCCATGGGTCGCCCGTGAACATGTCGGGCAAGTGGTTCAAGGCCGTGAGCTACGGCGTCGACCCTCAGTCGCACGTCATCGACATGGACGAGGTCGAAAAGCTGGCGCAGGAGCACAAGCCGAAGCTGATCGTGGCTGGCGGCTCGGCCTATGCGCGGCATTGGGATTTCGCGCGCTTCCGGGCGATTGCCGACGCAGTCGGGGCGGTGTTCCTCGTCGACATGGCGCATTTCGCCGGCCTGGTGGCCGGCGGGGCGCATCCCTCGCCGTTCCCGCATGCCCATGTCGTGACCTCGACGACGCACAAGACCCTTCGCGGTCCGCGCGGCGGGCTCGTGCTGACGGACGACGAGGCGATCGCCAAGAAGATCAATTCGGCAGTGTTTCCGGGCCTTCAGGGTGGGCCGCTGATGCACGTGATCGCCGCCAAGGCCGTGGCCTTTGGCGAGGCGCTGCGCCCTGAATTCAAGGTCTATGCGCGCCAGATCGTCGACAATTCGAAGGTCCTGGCGTCCACGCTTCTCGAGGGCGGCTTCGCGATCGTGACGGGCGGCACCGACAACCACCTCATGCTGGTCGACCTGCGGCCCAAGGGCCTCAACGGCAAGCTGTCCGAGGCTGCGCTCGGGCGCGCGCACATCACCTGCAACAAGAACGGCGTGCCGTTCGACCCGGAAAAGCCGGCCATCACCTCCGGTGTCCGGCTCGGGACGCCGGCGGCGACGTCGCGCGGGTTCGGCGTCGCCGAGTTCCGCAAGGTCGGCCAGTTGATCTGCCAAACGCTCGACGGGCTGGCGAAGAATGGCGAGGCCGGCAATGCCGACACGGAAGCCCAGGTGCGCAGCCAGGTCACGGATTTGACCCGGCGTTTCCCGATTTACGGCTGAGGCCCGCCGGCCGCTAGGATCCCTCGATGCGTTGTCCCTATTGCGGGAGTCTCGATACACAGGTGAAGGATTCGCGTCCGACGGAAGACGCATCCGCGATCCGGCGTCGGCGTGTCTGTCCCGATTGCGCCGGCCGTTTCACCACGTTCGAACGCGTGCAGCTGCGCGAACTCATCGTGTTGAAGAAATCGGGCCGGAGAGTGCCCTTCGACCGGGACAAGCTGATGCAGTCCCTGTCGATCGCGCTGCGCAAGCGCCCGGTCGATCCGGAGCGGGTCGAGCGCATGGTCAACGGCATCGTGCGCCAGCTCGAGAGCCAGGGCGACAGCGAGATTCCGAGCGACCGCATCGGCGAGCTGGTGATGGAGGGCCTTCGCGCGCTCGACGGCGTCGCCTATGTGCGCTTTGCCTCGGTGTATCGCAATTTCCGTGAGGCGCGCGAGTTCGGCGCGATCATCGACGAACTGGCCGGTGAGGATGGCGAGCCTCCGCCGCGTGGGCCGGGTCCGGCATGACGGAGGCGTCGAGCACCGCAGCGCGGGAAGCGGACGAACGTTACATGGCGGCGGCGCTGGCGATCGGCCGGCGCGGACTCGGCGTGACCGCGCCGAACCCTGCGGTCGGAACGATTTTGGTGCGGGACGGGCGGATCATCGGCCGGGGCGCGACCCAGCAGGGCGGACGTCCTCACGCCGAGACGGTCGCGCTGGCCGAGGCGGGTGAAGGCGCGCGAGGCGCCACGGCCTATGTGACGCTCGAACCCTGCAGCCATCACGGCGTCACCGCTCCCTGTGCCGACGCCCTGTCGCGCGCGGGTGTGACGCGGGTCGTATCGGCCATCGAGGACCCGGACCCGCGGGTTGCCGGGCGTGGACATCAGATCCTGCGGGATGCGGGCGTCGAGGTGCTGACGGGCGTCTGCACCGAAGCCGCACGACGGGCCAATCTCGGGCACATCCTGCGCGTCACCGAGGGTCGCCCGATGGTGACCCTGAAACTTGCCGAAACATCCGACGGCTATGCTGCGGCCGGCAGCCCCCACGATCCACGGCTCATCATCACCGGCATGGCGGCCAATCATCGCGTGCAGATCATGCGCGCCATGCATGACGCCATCATGGTGGGGGTCGGCACCGTGCTGGGCGACGATCCGCTTTTGACGGTTCGCCTGCCGGGGCTCGAGTCGCGGACGCCGCTGCGCGTCGTGCTCGATACTCATTTGCGCATTCCCGTGCGCTCGCGCCTCGTGGCGACGGCAGCGGAGCGGCCGGTGCTCGTCATTGCGGGAGAGCGCGCGCCCGTCGCGGCGCGCCGCGATCTGGAGGCGCGGGGCGTCTCGGTCGAGATTGTCGACACCGATGCGGACGGGCACATCGATCTTCACGCGGCGCTCGCCGTGCTGGCGCGTGGCGGCCTGACGCGCGTGTTCAGCGAAGGCGGGCCGACGGTCGCGGGCTGTCTCATCTCTGCCGGTCTGGCGGACGACGTCTTCCTGCTGCAGGGCGCGAGGCCGCTTGGTCGCGTTGGAATTGCCGCTCTCAGCGACGGCTCGCGCGCGATCCTGCACGATCCGGCCCGCTATCGTGCGGCTCGCCCGAGCTTCTCAGGCGTCGATCAGGTTGCAGAATTTGAAAGGGTGCTCTGATGTTCACGGGTCTCGTCAGCGATGTCGGTGAAATCCTCTCGATCACTCAAAAGGGCGAGCTTCAGCGAATTCGCATCGCATGCTCCTACGCGCCTGAAAGCATCCTGCTGGGGGCCTCGATCGCCTGTTCCGGGCCATGCCTGACCGCAGTCGAGATCGGCACGCAGGACGGGCGCACGTTCTTCGAGGTCGACGCCGCGGCCGAGACACTTGCCCGCACGACGGTCGGGCGCTGGAAGCCAGGCCGCAGGGTGAATCTCGAACGGTCTTTGAAGATCGGGGACGAACTGGGCGGGCATATCGTCACCGGTCACGTCGACGGCGTCGCGCGCATCATCGAGCGTCGCGACTTCGACGGTATGGCGCATTACGACATCGAGGCGCCGGCCGGCATCGCGCGCTTCATCGCCGAAAAGGGCTCGGTCTGTCTCGACGGAACGTCGCTAACGGTCAACAGCGTCTCGGGCTCGAGTTTCACGATCCTGCTCATCCCGCACACGCTGCTGGTCACCACCTGGGGTGAGCGCAAGACCGGGGACGATCTCAACATCGAGGTCGACCTGATGGCGCGATATGCCGCACGGCTGGTGGAAGCCCGATAGAAGACCGCAGCCCGCTGAGTTTCAAGCGACACCCGTGGTGCAGCACGCCTGACGCAGGGCGCAGGACGCCTCACGCTTGGCGCATGACCCGCGCTTCCGGCAACCTAAGCTTAACCATATTGATCCATCGTCGCGTCATTGAGTGACGGTATTTATTTCGATCAAGTGGATTTCAATCATGCTCAGGTTTGCGCTTCCGCTCGCCTTTTTGCCGATGCTCGCCGTTGCGGCGCATGCCGCAGATCCGCAGATGAGAGGCGGTTACTTCCCCGAGCCCGCTCCGGTCGTTTTGCGCGAAGCGCCGCGCGGTTTCGACTGGAACCGGTGTTACGTCGGTGCGCAGGCCGGCGCCTCGATCGGCAATATCTGGACGCAGCAAAGCAAGACGGCATTCTTCAACGCCAACTACATTCGTGAACTCACGACCGGCATGATCGGACCGGCCGCCGGGTTGCAGGCCGGTTGCAACATGGTGCTTCAATCGAACTTCCTTGTTGGGCTCGAACTGGAAGGCATCTACCAGTCCAAGCACGACGTTCCCTGTGCGGCGCAGATGGATCCCACGTCCTACTGCCTCGACATCCGCAAGAAAGCCGAAGCCATCGCCAGCATGCGCCTTGGCTATACGTTCGGCGGCGCTTGCGGTGATTGCGGCTCGGGGGTGCTGGTTTATGCGCGTTTCGGCGTCGGGTATGGCCGCGTGGACGTGAAAGCCAACGTCAACATGCTCTCTTATCTGTCGAAGCCGGCCGAGAGTTACTGGGGCGCGAACCTCTACACGCCCAATTGGGCCCAGAACTACGATGTCCAGACGTCGCGTACGGCATTCTCGCCCGTGCTGGGCTTCGGCGTCGAAAAGGCGCTCGATCCGCATTGGACGATCCGGGCCGACATCAGCGCGATGCTGTCGCTCCAGGATACGAGCGATCTGCAAGTGACCAAGATCAACTTCGTCAACGGCAAACCCGGCGACCCGCTTCCGAACGATCCGTCGGGCGTGGCGCGCAACGCCAAAGTCGGCGACGCGATCCCGTTCAAGATCCGGGAAATAGAGACGCGGGTCAGCATGGGCGTCAACCGCCTGTTCTGATCGGCGAACGTCGCCCCCGGGTCTTGCCGCGGGCGACGTTCGGCATTTTGGACCCGGCGCTTGCGATGGGACGGCGCGCGGGTTAGTCACTGCCCCCGTGCTCTTTTGCGCAGACGAGGACAGTTTCCCATGGC
>JAQGJH010000123.1 GCA_028290705.1 Hyphomicrobiales bacterium | reverse complement strand
ATGAAAGAGCCCGTGACCAGCTGACCTTCGTCATCATAGACGGTCTGCTCGGTCATCGCCTGGCCGACGCCCTGCGCGACGCCGCCATAGACCTGACCATGGACGATGAAGGGATTGAGCACGGTGCCGCAATCATCCACCGCAATGTAATTGACGATCTGGATGTGGCCGAGATCCGCATCCACCTCGACTTCGCAGACATGCGAGCCGTTGGGATAATTGAACTCCTCCGGATCGCGCTCGAGGTAGTAGCTCTCGTCGAGCCCCGGCTCCATGCCTTCCGGCAGGCTCTTCGGGTTGTAGGCGGCCTTCGCGACTTCCTGAATCGTGACGCTCGATGTGCCGGCGCTGAACACGCCGCCTTCGAACGACACCGCGTCGGGCTCCGCCTGCATCAGGTTAGCGGCGATTTTCGTGCCTTTTTCAACAATGCGCTTGGCGGAACGCTGCAAGCCGACGCCGCCCATCCACGAAGAGCGCGAGCCGAACGTGCCGGCGGCGCCTTTCGGCATGGTGGAGGTGTCGCCCTGCTCCAGCGACACGTCCGCGAATGGAATGCCCAAAAACGTCTCGAGCAATTGCGCCCAGACGGTTTCGTGTCCCTGCCCGTGCGAATGCGTGCCGGCGAAGACTTTCGCCTTGCCGTCGGCATCCACCTGAATGCGCATTTCCTCGGTCGGACGACCGCCCGACGGCTCGACGAAATTCGACAGGCCGATGCCGCGCAGCAGGCCGCGCTTTTCGCTTTCCGCACGACGCTTGCCGAAATTGTCCCAATCGGCGGCCTTCATCGCCATGTCCATGTTGGACGCGAAATCGCCCGAGTCGATCAGCATGCCCATCTGCGTGCGATAGGGCATCTGGTCGGGACGGATGACATTGCGGCGGCGCACGTCTTCGCGCGACAGGCCGGTGACTTCCGCCGACTTGTCCATCAGGCGTTCCATCAGGAAGTTGGCTTCCGGACGGCCCGCGCCGCGATAGGTGTCGGTCGGCACACTGTTGGAAAGCACCGGGCGCACGGAGAAATAGAAATTCTCAATGTCGTAGACGCCGGGGATGATGCGCCCGCCGCCGCTGATCGGCAGACGCGGGCCGTTCTCGGCCATGTACGCTCCGCAATTGACGATTGTGTTGACCTTCAAGGCGACGACGCGGCCGTTTTCATCGAGGCCGAGTTCGGCATGATTGATCTGGTCGCGGCCGTGATAATCGGACACGAAGGTCTCGCTGCGGTCGCCGCGCCATTTGATCGGGCGACCGGACTTGCGCGTGGCGTAAGCGATGACGCCGAGTTCCGGATAAAGCTTGCCGCGAATGCCGAAACCGCCGCCGACGTCGGGCGAAATCACGCGCACCTTGTTCGCCGGCACGTTGAGAACGGTCTTCGCAAGGCCGCCCTGAATGCGGCGACCGCCTTGGGTGGGCGCGTACATGGTGAGTTCGCCCGCATCCGCGTCCCATTTGGCGACCGCGCAGCGCGGCTCCATCGGGTTGGGCACGACGCGGTTGTTCACGAGATCGACGACGGCGCGGTATTTCGCTTTCGCCATATGCGCGTCGATTTCGGCTTCGGGACGGTTTTCCCAATGCACGCCGACATTGCTGCCGAGTTCTTCCCAGATCACCGGGCTGTCGGGCGAGGCGGCGAAGGCCGTGGAGCCGACGGCGGGCAACCCTTCGTAATCGACCATCACGAGTTCGGCGGCGGCTTTCGCCTGCGCCTGCGTTTCCGCCATCACGAAAGCGACGGGTTCGCCGACGAAGCGCACGCGGTCGATCGCGAGGAAATCGCGCTTGGGGCGGAACATCGCCTTGCCGGCGAGATCTTTCATCTCGACGTCGGTGATCAGGATGCCGACGCCATCGGCCTTGAGGTCGCCGCCGGTGTAGATGGCGACGACGCCGTCGGCGGCGCTGGCGGCTTCGATGTCGATGGAAATGATGTTCGCGTGGGCCTGCGGCGAGCGCACGAAAACGCCCCAGCACTGGCCGTCGAAATTGACGTCATCGGTGTAGAGGCCGGCGCCTGTCAAAAGCCGAACGTCTTCCTTGCGGCGAACGGGCTGGCCGATACCAAATTGTCCCATGGCTTGTCTGCTCTCCCTTGGCCCGGTGTAGCCCGGATCTGTTCCCCATCGTTCCTAGAGACGTCCGAACCGTCAAGCAAGTCCGCTGCCAGCGATTGACTTGACTGGATTGGAAAGGACAGATGTTCGCCGTCAAACGCGCTCACGATCAAGAAGCGCAAACAAAACGGGAGAAACAGGCATGAGAACGGACCGTCCGGAAGGCAAGACCGACGACAAGGTCGGCTTTGGCAGCGACATTGCGGCGCAGATGCTGCGGCGGTTTGGTTTCAAGTACGTGAGCCTCAATCCGGGCGCGAGCTACCGCGGCCTGCACGATTCCCTCGTCAACCATCTCGGCAATGTGAACCCCGGCATGCTGCTCTGCCTGCATGAAGATCATGCGGTCGGCATTGCGCATGGCTACGCCAAGGCGACCGGCGAGCCGATGGCCTGCGTGCTGCATTCCAATGTCGGCCTGCTGCACGGCATGATGGGCCTGTACAACGCCTGGTGCGACCGGGCGCCGATCTTCGTGCTGGGCGCCACCGGCCCCGTCGACGCCTCGCAGCGCCGCCCCTGGATCGACTGGATCCACACCTCGGCCGATCAGGGCGGGCTCATCCGCGACTTCATCAAGTGGGACAACC